>JASFPY010000034.1:0-9758 GCA_050115755.1 Desulfobacteraceae bacterium
TTTTCGAAGCCGGAGATATGGGCAAACTCTGAATTTGCCAGCGAGATGATCATATTTTTTTCGACAATAATTGTTGCCGCCCCTGTATTTTCAAATATCGTGCGATATTTCATCTCGGATTCACGGAGTTCGGCCGTGCGCTCCCTGACCTTTTCTTCAAGGGTTTCGTTGGCAACGCGCAGCGCTTCCTTGGATCTGTTGATATTGTTGATTAGCAATTGCGTAAAAAAGCTTATGAGCAAAATGATCCCGACGGTAATAAATATGGTCAGATTTGGGCTGGCCAAAATCGTCTTTTCAAAATAATAATAGAAAAACGAAACGCCGCCGCCAATAATGATCAGACCGATATTATCGAGGTTCACATAACGCCTTTTTTGATTCATTGTCTGCCTTTTGGGATATATATACCTGTTATTATTTGGCTTTCAGGATGGTTGCGGCCCATTCAGATTCTTGTTGATCGTTAATGAAGCCCCACGACCAATCCAAAGAGATACCAGGTATGTATCGGCTATTTGGGGTGAAAACTTAAGCGGTAGGATGACTTTCTAAATCGTTTCTTTATTCCTTGCGGGATTCATAACAGCGGCGCTCAAAATAGGTGCCTGTGGCTTCATCAAACACGGCTTCATTTTCATGGATATACTTTGGCTCGCCTTCCCAGGCGCCGCATGCCAGGACGACCGGCTCACCCAATGTAAACTTGCGCTTGCAGGCCGGACACCCTTCTTCGTTTAAGCGATTGAGTTTTTCAAGATCGATGATGGTCCTTAACCGATTCTTATCAGAACGTGCCATAAGGGCCTCCCTATTTTTTACCGGATTATTGCAAAATCTTTTTAGGATTACACCGTTCTTAAGCTAAATTCCAGCAACTGCTCTGTCAAGATGAACCTTTTAGTGTTCAGGTGTCAGATCTGAAAACATAGGACTGAGGACCCGTCTTCGCTCTGTCGAGCTACGCCGCGGCAAGCTGAGTGCTGAGGACTGAGGTATATCAGAGCAGGAAGGGGCGAAAATAGCCGTGCCGACTCATGGCGTAAAACGACAGCTCATGGTTCCAGAAGGACGATTCACGGCCAAAACCGACACGTCATGATTATATGGTCGGGTGGCTGGCAGGTTTTTTGCTCAGTCCTCAGTCCTCAGCACTCAGTCCTTATCTGCCGAGCAGAGCACTACCGGCGAAGCTGGTATTTTCGGACCGCCTGATTGTGGTCTTTTAAGTTGGTGGAGAACTGATGGGTTTTGTCTTTTTTGGAGACAAAATAAATGAACTTCGTGTCTGCCGGATAGAGGGCGGCTTCCAGGGATTTTTCTCCTGGATTGGCGATGGGGCCGACGGGCAGGCCCATGATTTTGTATGTGTTGTAAGGCGTAAACGTTTCAAGGTGTGCGCGTTTTAAATTGCCGTCAAACTCCTTTAATCCATAGATTACCGTGGGATCCGATTCCAAGCGCATATTCCGTTTTAATCGATTATGGAACACCGAGGAAATAAGTGGGCGCTCAAAAGGTGCTCCGGTTTCTTTTTCTATAATCGATGCCAGGGTAACGATCTGATGAGTCGAAAAGCCGAGCTGATTTGCCCTCTCATTCCATGTTGCATTAAAAACATTCCGGAAGCGTTTGACCATGGTTGATATGATCGTTTCGACCCTCACCTTTTTCGGGAAATAGTAAGTTTCCGGAAACAGATAGCCTTCGAAAGTCTCAGCGGGTATGCTGTTTTTGCGAGCCAGGTCGGCATCGGTTGCGGCCTCGATAAAAGCGGAATTTTCGGCAAAACCAGCGCGCGCCACAAGGTCGGCAATCTGGTAAATATTGAGACCTTCCGGAACCGTAAGTTTATAGAGCTCGACCTGCCCTTTAACCAGTTTTTCCATAATCTGGATGGGTGTCATGGTGGCCGACAGTGCATACTCTCCGGCTTTAAGGCGTTTATCATACCCCTTCAGGCGTGCGACCAGATTGAATTTAAACAGGCTTTTTATTAGGTTACGCTTAAAGAGTGTTTGGGCTGTTTTTTTAAATGGTTGACCGGCAGGAATATCGATTACGACATTGTTTGGTTCCAAACCGGCAGGCTGTTCGGCATAGTCTTGCAGGTTAAGAATGAAAGCGCCAAGACCACAGAGGGTTATAAATATAAATACTGCTGAAATGATGAGCATTCTTTTCATTCTTTATTATATCCACATCTGGATGAGCCCGTTTATCTATTTCTGAGTGTTGATTTTGCTATCGATCTGAACTGCTGGTATTCGCACTATCAGCATAATAAAAATGAGCGCCGGTTGTCAAAGAGGGATTGCATCTAGAGCCGAAATCTGGCTATAAAGAAAAATGACTTTTGCAACCAGTTGTGGTATAAAAGCAGTCTAAGAAAAAGTTTTATTTTGCTTGCGATCACAGGCCTTTTACCGATTTCGGCAGTTTTGTGATATCAGGCTTTGCAAAAATTTAGTCCGGATTTAAGGAGGGCTATGAAATATTGGCGACAGCCCTTAGACAGGGACCGTATACCGGTGCCCCGCGGCATTATCCATATTATTGAGGAACGCTGCAAAGGTTGCGGATTCTGCGTTGAATTCTGTCCGCGTGGTGTGTTGGTTATATCAAAACGGACGAATTCCAAGGGGTATCATCCTCCTGAAATTGCAGATAGCTCCGAATGCGCCGACTGCGGATTATGCGCATTGCTTTGCCCCGATTTTGCCATATACCTTGAAAGTAGCCAGATGCCTGCAAAAGACCATGACATGATCGACGAGTAGAATTGAGTTGAAACCATGAGTCATCAGGGCCTTTTGACCGGAGAACATTTCTTGCTGGGAGACTATGCCGCTGCTGAAGGGGCCATTCTGGCTGGCTGCCGCTTCTTTGCAGGATATCCCATCACGCCGGCAACCGAGATCGCCGAGCGAATGTCAACCCGTCTGCCTCAGGTCGATGGCATCTATATTCAGATGGAAGATGAACTGGCTTCCATGAATGCCATCTTAGGTGCTTCATGGGCAGGTGTAAAATCTATGACGGCCACCAGCGGGCCTGGCTTTTCGCTAATGATGGAAAATCTGGGCCTCGGCATAATGCTGGAAACACCATGCGTACTGATTGATGTACAGCGCGGAGGCCCCTCCACCGGTCTGCCAACACTGGTTGGGCAGCAGGATATGATGCAGGCCCGATGGGGCACTCACGGTGATTATGAAATCATTGCACTTTGCCCCTCTTCCCCGCAAGAACTCTTCGATTTAACCATACGGGCTTTCAATTTATCTGAAAAATTCCGAACACCGGTGCTGGTAATGACAGACGCTGAGGTTGGCCATATGACGGAACGGGTTGTCATTCCTCAGCCTGAAGAAATTGAAATCATTGATCGAGCCTATGTGCGAAAAGGAGATTTGGAGCCGGACCACTTCCGAATATACCGTAATACGGATGCCGATGGCAAAGAAGGCCCCGTATCCCCCATGGCAATTGCAGGAGAGGGCTTTCGCTTCCATATCACCGGTTTGACCCACGATGAGCTTGGCTATCCAGCCATGAACGCGGAAGCCAGCGACTGGAACATCAATCGCCTGGTCCATAAAATACGTGCACATCGGGATGAGATCATTCAGCTGGAAGAACGGTACTTAGATGACGCTGAAATTGTCGTTGTATCTTACGGGATTTCAGCGCGAACCTCCCAGTGGCCGATTGAACAAGCACGTCAAGAGGGCATCCGGGTGGGCAGTCTCAGGTTGATCAGCATATGGCCTTTTCCGGAAAAGCGGATTTTCGAGCTGGCAAAAAAGATCCGAGCCTTCGTTGTACCGGAGATCAACGCGGGACAAATTCGCCTTGAAGTAGAGCGCTGTGCTGGCGGTCAGGCGCACGTATTCGGCGTTCACCGGCTGGGAGGCGATATTCTCGAACATCGACAGGTGTTGGGTGCAATACGCAAAGCAGCCGGCCGTTCGGATCCCTGAAAACCGATTTTCAGAAACGACAAACGGAGAGATAGACACAATGGCCGAAAGCGACATGCAGCCGGACCGCTCCGGACATGAACCTGGTTCTCAAAGCGATTGGGTAACGGGTCTGCATCCAATGGACGTCCTTTTGCGAGGAGAAAGATTGCCTCACATTTGGTGTCAGGGCTGTGGACTGGGTACGGCGCTGACCACGTTCATCGGAGCGCTGCAATGGTTGGAAAAGAATCAAAATTGGGATCTGGACAAGGTGTCGGTGATCTCTGGTATCGGCTGTACCGGGCGTATTGCCGGCTATATTCGCCTGGATTCCTTTCATACGACCCACGGTAGAGCCATTCCATTTGCAACCGGTCTTAAACTTGCCAACGCGGAATTAAAGGTCGTCGTCTTTTCAGGCGACGGGGATATTGCCGGCATTGGCGGCAATCATTTTATCCATGCGGCCAGACGCAATTTAGACATTACCGTTATTTGCGTCAATAACTTTAATTACGGCATGACAGGCGGCCAGGCGGGACCGACAACACCCCACGGCGCAAAGGCCGTTACCACCCAGTACGGTAATTTCGAGCATCCCTTCAACCTGCCTTATCTGGCGGCGGCTGGCGGGGCATCTTTTGTAGCCCGCTGGACGGTCCTGCATGCCAGACGGTTGGGGTGGACCCTGCGGGAGGCCATGATGCATCCTGGATTCAGTTTTGTTGAAATCATCGCGCCCTGTTCAACATCCTATGCGCGCTGGAATCCTGAGGGCCGGGGAATGGATCCACAGAAGCTTGGCCGCCGGGGGCTGGAAGTGATGATGCACTACCGTCAGGTGGGCAGGATTGCCCGTCATATCCATCCCAAAGACGCAGCGGTTAAAGTAAATGAAAAAGGGGAGATCAATGAAATTATCGAAGGCGTATTTCTGGACGAACCCAAACCCGAGTTTCGGGCGGCAATCGAGCAAAAGGCCCAGATAGCCAAGGAACAATGGAGAGAAACAAAAAACACGTTGGAAAAACGGCCGAAGCTACCGGGCCAAACCGATTTCATTGATCGAACCGAGGTGCAGCTAGGCGGCTTTGGCGGCCAGGGCATTATGAGCGCCGGCCGGATCATCGGACAGGCGGCCACCCTATACGACAAGATAGAAGCATGCTTTACGCAGAGCTATGGTCCAGAGGCCAGAGGCGGAGCTGCAGGAGCGCAGGTCGTCGTTGCAAGCGAACCGATCCACCACCCCCACCTTATCGCACCCACCAGCGCGATTATCATGTCTCAGGAAGCCTACATCAAATATGTACCCCATCTTGCTGCAAATGGGATACTTCTGATTGACGATGGCCTTGTGATTTTACCGGAAGACCACCGTCAGGATTTGAAAAACTATGGGATCCCGGCAACGCAGATTGCCGAGGAATTGGGGAATGCGCGAGTGGCTAATTCGATAATGCTTGGGTTTTGGACAGCGATTGTTATGGCCATCAGTCAAGGGGCCATGCGACAGTCTTTGAAGGATTCGGTGCCACCCAAAACTTTAGAGATCAATCTAAAGGGCTTTGATGTCGGTTTTGATAAGGGTCTTGAGCTTAAAAAAAATGCCTAGAAGTGGTTTCAAATTCTAGGCATCCCGGAATGATACAGGATCAACAGCGGTTCGGATGGAGGTAATTTTCTTTGGACAGAGTTGTTCTCATCTTAGGTGGCAGCCCGGCAGGACTGCAAGCATCTCTGGACCTCGCCGATTCGGGACTTGATGTTTGCTTAATTGAAGCATCTCCCTTTTTAGCAAATGGTAGCAGCCATGATGTAAACGGTCACCTGTTAGGTGCCAGCATGCTGGAGGTGGCCAGGCATCCACGCATCACCGTGTGGACCCATACCCGCCTGCAAGGCGTCAAATTGCAGCCAGGATCTTTACGCGCGCAATTGCAGCGCCACCCACGCTATGTGGATTTAGCCAAATGTACCGGATGCGGTGATTGCGTTGAAGTCTGTCCCGTGACGGTGCCCGCAACCGAACGCAAGGCCATATACCTGATTGACGGCCACCAACCGGGGTGTGCGGTTATCGATAAAATGGGAAAATCTCCATGCGCCGATGCGTGCCCCGGCGGTGTTCATGCCCAGGGCTACGTGGCGCTTATCGCTCAAGGGCGGTTTCAGGAAGCGCTGGATCTCATTCGTGAGGCTATTCCATTTCCGGGCATTATCGGGCGTATTTGTACGCATCCCTGTGAGTCGAATTGCCGACGGTCTGAAATAGATACTCCGGTGTCTATCCGTCTGCTCAAGCGCTTTGTGGCCGATTGGGAGATTGGCAATTGCGGCAAGTTGGGGACTCCTGTAACACCTGAAAAGCCAATCACAGATGACGCCCGCAAAGTGGCGGTTGTTGGCTCCGGTCCGGCGGGGATGACCGTTGCTGAACGGCTGGCGCGGCAGGGGTATCGGGTTACCGTCTTTGAAAAACTGCCGGTTATCGCCGGAATGCTATCCGTTGGCATTCCTGCCTATCGGCTGCCGCGGCAAGTTATTGCCCGGGAGTATCGTCGCATTGAGACTTTGGGTGTTAAGATCAAACTCAATACCCCGATCGGGCCCGATGGTGATCATCGTTTGGATGACCTTTTTAATCTGGGATATGACGCCGTCTGTTTGGCCATCGGGGCGCATAAAAGCCTTTCTCTGAACATACCCGGCGAAGAACTGCACGGTGTAATCCAGGGCCTGACGCTCTTAAAAACCGTCAATTTGGGGCAAAGGCTTGATGCGTCCAATTATAAGGCTGCGCTGAAACGCTTGCTCCCATGCGGCCCAAAAACTCGTGCAGTCGTATTGGGCGGTGGTAACACAGCGATGGATGTTGCCCGGGCACTCAAGCGTTTAGGCGTGCACGATGTCTGTATCGCCTATCGCCGCACGCGTGCCGAAATGCCGGCTTTAGAAGATGAGATCAATGATGCCGAACAGGAAGGTATTGTGATCGAATATTTAACAGCGCCCAGTCGTATCGTCGGAGATCCGCAGGGTAATGTGATCGGTTTGGAATGCGTGCGCATGAAGCTGAAAGAGCCGGATGAAAGCGGCCGTCGCCGGCCGATTGCCATAAGTGGCAGCGAATTCACAATGCCCGTGGAACTGGTGGTGCCGGCCATCGGGCAGGTGCCCGATCTCAAAGGCCTGGATCCGTATGGTCGAATCACCGTAAGCCGTGATCGACGAATCCAGGTGCGGCATGGCACTTTCGCGACCAACCGGCCGGGTCTTTTTGCAACCGGCGACGCCGTGACCCGCGACAAAATGTCGGCTATCGAGGCCATTGGCATGGGGAAAAAGGCGGCCACTGAAATTGATGCATATCTTAGCGGTAATACGACCGCTGAATACTTAACTGAGGTCAACTCGATACCAGTCGCTCGCAGGGAAATGAGCGATAAGGAGCTTTTACCCAAACCGCGTGTTCCGGTGCCAACTTTAGCGAGGGAAAAGCGCCTGCATGGTTTTGCGGAGGTTGAACTGGGATATTCCCAGGAACAGGCAATAGCTGAAGCTCAGCGCTGCCTCATGTGTGGCCCCTGCAGCGAATGTATGGCCTGTGAGAAGGCCTGCGAGCCGCAGGCGATCGTGCAAAATGAGCAGGCAACTTTAATGGATCTGGAAGTCGGGGCGATTATCTGTGCAGATGATCAACTCAACGTAAGATCTGCTTTACCTGAAAATAGCGAAAGGGTTTTGCGGGTGCCTGCGCAAGACGCACTAATGGGATCGGCTGCTGCAGCCCATATCTTGTCCTGTCTGAGGCCGTTACAATCGGTGGAACCCTCAATTGACCTTACAATGCCGCCTGCAGATGATGTGCGAATGGGTGTCTTTATCTGTCAGTGCGGTCACTTTATTTCTGAAATAGTGGACACCGAAGCAATCCGGGAGCTTGCAATGACTTGGCCTACTGTCATACATGCCGAGGTTCTGCCATTTTCCTGTACGCCTGAGGCGCAAGCGGCAATTCAAAAAAAAGTGCAGGAGCTGGGCTTGAATCGGATTACCCTTGGCGCTTGCGCCTGCTGTTCACTTGATCAGATTTGCTATAGCTGCACCTATCAGCGCGTTCGATGCAAGACCAATCTTGGCATGTTTGGGTTTCGCCAAAATAATACCAAACCTGGAGGCGATCTAAGGGGCGGTTACCTGCAACCGTCGGCGGTTGAGTTTGTCAATATACGGGAACAATGCGCCTGGGCCCACCGGGAAGACCCGAAGGCGGCGACAGCCAAAGCAATGGCGCTGATTTCAGCAGCCGTCGCCAAGAATCAGACGGCTACCGGCAAACTGCTGGAATACGAGCCGCCCGAACGTTCGGCGCTGATTTTGGGCAGCGGACGCGCCGCTCAGACCTGTCGGGAACTTCTTTGCGCCCAGGGCATTGCGGTATACGATTTGCCCCAGGCACCGGATCGCATTCGTAGGGTCAATGGCTGCTATTCGGTGCTCCAAAACGATAAGGAATGGGCAGCTGCAGGCATGGTATTAGCGCCGTGCGATTCTGCAGAGTCTGGCAAAATAGGGCTTGGCTTTGGAGACGCAGTTTATCGACCGCGTAGCCGTTTTCGCCATCAGGGGTTGGCAACTACCCGGCCGGGAGTTTATTACTGCGATCCGGCCCTTGATAGTTCAATGGCGGGTGCGGCGGCTGCGGCGAGGGTATCCGCCTGGTTGGGCCAGTGCTCAAAACCTCCTGAATCTCACATTGCTGTTGTGGCGCCTCACCGCTGTCGGGCCTGCAATACTTGTGTTGAGGTCTGCGAGTTCGGTGCACCCCGGTTGATGGGCACAGAGCCGAACCGATTTGCCTGGATTGATCCGCTTCTCTGCCAGGGCTGCGGTTCTTGTGCCGCCCGATGCCCTTCAGGCGCCATTACCGCAGGATATGCAACCGATACCCAATTGGAGAAAATGTTGGATGCGATTTGGGATAAGCAAAACGGGATCGATCAAAAACAGATCGTGCTGGTGTTTACATGTAACTGGAATCCTTACAGCGGGATGGAAACAGCGGGGGTCGAACGGCTGTCCTATTCTGCGCGAGTTTTTCCGATCAGAGTTATGTGCTTGGGGCGGCTTCGAGCGGGGATTATTCTCAAGGCATTTGAACGGGGCGCTCATGGTGTTCTGTTATTGGGTTGCCCGCAAGATGAGTGTCACTATGAATTCGGAAGTCGTCGCGCCGATGATACGTTTGCAGTTGCCAGAGATTTGCTTCGAACCATGGGCTATGCGGATCAACGGCTCAAGTTAGATCGTTTAGCGGCCGGTGATGGCAAAGCCTGGGTTGATAAAATAAAAACCTTCCTAGCGGGGTTGAACGGGATTGAGGACGAATGGCGGGCAATTTACTAAATATTATCAATAAGAACCGCGCCTGGTACTGTCTGGAATGCGGCAAATGCAGTGCGGTTTGCCCCATCACTTTTTGGGAGACGCGTGCCTATTGCAGTCCGCGCCTGCTGATTGAAAAAGCCCTCGATAACCGTTCAGCTGATGTCTGGAAAGATCCCCTGTTCTGGTCGTGTTTGACGTGCAATCGGTGCAGCGAACTGTGTCCATCAGATGTATTGTTTTCGGAGTTTGTTCGAGATGCACGCGCTCTGGCGAGAAACGGTGGCCTGTCAGGGGAATGCACTCACGGCGAAGTCATCCAAACCTGGGGCAGGATGATGACTGACCCTGACCTGGACCAAAACCGACTCGACTGGCTTACCCCTGATTTAAAGGTCTCACAGG
>JASFPY010000035.1:0-9665 GCA_050115755.1 Desulfobacteraceae bacterium
GATCTTATCTATTGTTTCCATAAGGCCCTCCGTATCATATGAGCTACATGTAGTTATTCTGATACGCAATTAATTCTTTTAAAGCCTTTAAATATTTAAAGCAATATAAAATTCGAATATGACGCGTAGGACCTTAACTTTTTGTAATCATGTATAATTACTTGTATTGCGACCCTGATCATTCAATTCAGAAAGGCAAACCAGGAAGATGGCATAAATTTCGCAGAATCAATTCGCGGTAACCGTTTACTGTCCCTCCGATTTGCTTCATTCTTCTGACATCCGGCGCATGGAGAAATAGAAGTTGGATATTCAAGAGCCAAAGATCACCAGAGAAGACATCTTATTGCTGGATGACAGCCATTTTAATTCCAACAACGTTTGTATCGTTACCGGTGCGGCCAGCGGCATCGGCCGGGCCACGGCGGTGGCGGCAGCGGCCAACAAGCTGATGACGGTCGGCTTGGATATCGATGAGGGTGGTGGCAAAGAGACCCAGAAAATGGCCCGGGAAATGGGCGGCCAGATGATTTTTATCCGAACGGACCTGTGCGAAGACCAACAGATCGACTATGCCGTTTCAGAAGCAGCCCGGCTCGGTACCATCCGGTATCTGGCGAATATCGCCGGGATCCAGCACATCGATTCCATAGAAAATTTTCCCATGGAAAAATATGATCTGATGCAAAGACTGATGCTGCGTGCGCCCTTTTATCTCTCCCAATTGTGTATTCCGCAAATGAAAAAAAGCGATGATGGAATTGGGGTCATCGGCAACATGACCTCCATCCATGCCCATATCTGTACCATCAATAAGCCGGTATACAACATCACCAAATTTGGACTGCGTGCATTAACACAGTCGATTGCGGCAGAGGGCGAGGGCAGGATTCGTTCGTTTTCGGTAAGTACCGGCTTTGTCAAAACCGCTTTGGCTTTAAAGCAGATTCCTGCCCAAGCCGATCAGCGGGGGATATCGCCGGAAGAGGTCGTGCGGGATGTCATGATGGGAAGCTCCCGTATTAAAGAGATGATGTCTCCGATCGAGGTGGCCAACCTTTTTATTTTCGGATTTTCACGCCATGCCAGATACCTGATTGCAGGTGATCTGCTTTTTGACGGCGGCATAGTGAAAACCTATGCCCAGAAATAGTTCATATTAGAAAAGAGTGATCCTTTTCGATTTTGCTTTTCCTCAAAGATCAGGAGCTCCGGATGAATATTGGTTCGCTGTTTTCCCGACATGCGCGTTACCGGCCGAACCATCTGGCCTTTGTTTTTGAAGATCAACGGTTGACCTGGCGTGAATTGAACCAGAGTATCAATCGTCTGGCCAATGCACTGCTCGCCTTGGGTATTCAAAAGGGAGATAAAGTGGCCACGATGCTTCCAAACAGCCTGGAACTTTATGAGACATTATGGGCGGTGGCCAAAATCGGAGCCGTGGTGGTGCCATTGAGTGCATTGCTGCTTGAACAGGCAATGAAATCCCTATTGCAGGATTCCGATACTGTGCTGTTGATCACCAATTCCAATTTTGTTAAAAATATAAACGCGATCAGAGCAGAGTTGCCCGGAATCGCAGAAAATCGCTACTTGGTTACCGACAGTTCGAATACACCCGGCTATCAGGATTATCATGCGCTTAAAGGCGCTGCCAGTGATCAGAATCCCCAGGGCTTTGTCATCAGATCGGAAGATCCTTTTAACATCATGTACAGCAGCGGCACCACGGGTTTGCCCAAAGGCATTGTTCACACCCATCGGATACGGGCGGCGTACGCGACGTCGTTTGCCAGTGCTTATCGAATGAGCCCCGAAAGCATCACGATGCATGCCGGGGCCATTGTTTTCAACGGCGCTTTTTTAGATCTGATGCCCACCGTATTTTTAGGGGCAACCTATATCCTGTTGCCACAGTTCGATCCGGTTTCCTATATCGAGGTCATTGAACGGGAAATGGTCACCCATGTGGTAGTGGTGCCTTCCCAGATCATTGCGCTGCTAAATGCACCCAATTTTTCTGATGATGCGCTGAAATCACTGGAAATGGTTCTATCGGTTGGCGCACCGCTTCATCGACAACACAAAGATGAGCTGAATAAAAGATTGCCCGGTCGGTTTTATGAGCTGTACGGGTTAACCGAAGGCTTTGTGACCGTTCTCGACAAATTCGATTATGAGCGTAAACCGGAGTCGGTGGGGGTGCCGCCGCCGTTTTTTGAGATGAAAATATTGGATGAAAGCGATCGGGAAGTTGCGGCCGGCGAAGTTGGGGAAATCTGCGGGCATGGCCCGATTTTGATGCCGGGCTATTACAAACGTCCCGATTTGACCGAGGAGGCCGTCAAAGACGGCTGGCTGCATTCCGGAGATATGGGCTATGTTGATGAAGACGGATTCTTGTATCTGGTCGACCGCAAAAAGGATATGATTATTTCCGGCGGGGTCAATGTGTATCCCCGAGACATCGAGGAGATTGTCGTGCAGCATCCGGCGGTACAGGAAGCCGCCGTCTTCGGCATTCCTCATGATATATGGGGAGAGACCCCGCTGGCGGCGGTTGTGCTGCACCAACCCGGTGAGATTTCACCGGAGGAATTGCGCAATTGGATCAATGAGCGGGTTGCCGCCAAGTTTCAGCGGGTGCACAATGTCGTCGTTATGGATGAATTTCCTCGGAACGTGGCGGGCAAAACCCTCAAACGGGTGATGCGGGAAGACTACTGGAAAGGGCGGGAAACAAAGCATTAGGGCGAATCAGTCTGCACAGCGCGGATGTAGTGAACAGCTAGGATTACGGTTGCCTGCTTTAGCGGTGAGATATCATGCCCAAATCGATTGGGCGGGAATAAACAGTCAATCCACAACGTCCCAAAAAAGGAGGAAGAAATGAAAAGTAAATGGATAAAAATTATTGTTGGGGTTTTCATGGTGCTTTCTATCGTCTCCATGGCGCAGGCCGCGGAGCCTTATCATCTGGGGGTGAATCTGGCGATCACCGGTACGGGCGCACTTTACTGCAAAGACGGTGTCGATGCCATCAAACTGGCTGTAAAAGAGATTAATGCTCAGGGAGGCTTCCTGGGTAAGCATCCCATCGAACTCTTTATACGGGACACCCATACCAAACCGGATATCGCTGTGCGCGAGGCCAAGGACCTGATTTTGCGGGACAAGGTGCGGGCTATTTTGGGAACCTATTCCAGTGCCTGTGCTGTGGCAATCAAGCCGGTGGCTCAGGAGTACAAGGTGCTTCACATCCCGGCCATCAGCAACTCGGAAAACATCACCAAAGTCAATTTCAGCCCTTACACCTATCAGGTGGTTCCCAACAGTTATATGCAGGCCAAAGCCGTTGTCGTGGGCGTTGCAGAGCTCGCCAAAAAGAAAGGCTGGAAGAATTATATCACCATTGCCTCGGACTATGAGTGGGGCCGATCCACACAAAACAATACGGTGGCGCTTTTGAAACAGCTCGCACCGGATTTGAAACTGCAAAAAGAGTTCTGGCCACGACTCGGCGAGACTCAGTTTACCTCCTACATAACAGCGATCATGGGGCAGAAGCCGGATTTTGTTATTGGCTCGGTGGCTTCAAAAGACAACGCCGCCTGGATTAAGCAGGCCAAGGCCTATGGATTTTTTGAAAAGATCCCCTATCCCGGATCGCTGATCAGTGTCTCGGAATTGATCACTCAGTCCAAAAGTCTCACCCGCGGATTGGTCGGCCTGTGCCGCGCGCCCTTCTTTGCGCACCTGGATGTGCCCATGATGGCAAATTTCGTCAAAAACTTTAACGCCACCTACGGCCGCTATCCCAGTGACTGGGCCGTGATGGAATATGATGCGGTCTATGTCTTAAAACAGGGAATCGAAAAGGCGGGCAGCATCGATACGGATAAAGTCAAAGACGCCCTCAAAGGCGCGACCGTTGACACGACTCGCGGCCAGCTCTCTTTCCGTAAGATTGACAACCAGTTGAGCTGCTCTTCCTATATCGGTGTGGTGGCGGACGATCCCAAGTACCCCTTTCCCATCTACCACGATCTGGTTGAGATTAAGGGTCCGGATTCCTGGCGGCCCGAAGAAGAGATAGTCGCCGCCAGATCGCAATAAAACAAACCGGGGAAAGCATATGGACGCTTCATTGGTTTTTGCGCAGTTTCTGAGCGGACTGTCCCGGGGCATGATGCTGTTTCTCATCGCTTCGGGACTGTCCCTCATTTTCGGTGTGATGAACATCCTTAATTTTGCCCATGCAACCCTGTGGCTGGTCGGGGCTTACTTTTGCTACACTTTCTGGTTCCTGATGCAGAATTATGGTTTTGGCTTGTGGCTCAGTATACCTTTGGCCGCCTTGGTTCTGGCCGCTTTCGGCTGGGTGATTGAGGTGGTGTTAATCCGGCGGGTATACAAGCGCGAGCTGCCGGAACAACTGCTGCTCACCTATGCCATGGTCCTGATTCTCGGTGATTTGATCAAGATTGTCTGGGGGGTGGAAGACAAGTTTATCGAGCGGCCACCGCTGGTGGAAGGTCCGGTGTTTATCTTCGGGATGCCGTTTGACTCTTATTTTATTTTTGTCATCCTGGTCGGATTGGCCGTGGCCCTCGGTCTGTGGTGGTTTTTGCAAAAGACCCGCTACGGTCATATTGTCAGAGCTGCGGTTTTCAGCCGCGAGATGGTGAGTGCCCTGGGAATCCCGATCCCCCGGATCTACACCGGGGTGTTTGCCCTGGGGATTTTTATTGCGGGCCTGGCCGGTGCCGTTCAGGCCCCGGTGGGATCAATCACACTGGGAATGGATATGGCCGTCATCATTCAAGCCTTCTGCGTGGTGGTTATCGGGGGGTTTGGAAGCCTTCTGGGTACCTTTGTGGCGTCCATGATTGTCGGGGAAGTGTATGCCTTTTCAATCCTTTTCTGGCCCCAGGGTGCCCTGGTTCTGATATTTATTGTCACCGCATTTATATTGATCATACGGCCCTGGGGTTTGTTTGGAACACCCACCAGGGCTTAAAGAGAAAAAAAGCAACCCCAAAAAGGTGCGATCCTATGATTAGATACTGGTGGCTCGGGCTGATCTTTATCGTCATGCTTCTTTTGCCTCTGTTTATTGGGGTATTCTGGGTTCACGTTGCGATTGAGATTCTGATTCTCGGGCTGTTCGCGGTCAGCTTCAACATGATTTTTGGGTACATGGGCCAGCTCAGCTTCGGGCATGCAGCCTATTTCGGGGTGGGTGCCTATGCCACCGGCCTGCTGCTGGTAAAGACCTCCGTCCCCCTGCCGGTTTGTCTGGCGGTTTCCATGGTCGCGGCGGGATTTTTTGCTCTGGTCATCGGCTATTTCTGTGTGCGCCTGACAGGCATCTACTTCGCCATTTTGACCATGGCCTTCGGACAACTGCTCTACTATATCATTTTTCAGTGGTACTCGTTTACCGGTGGCGACGATGGCTTGCAGGGCATCGTCCCACCCGAATGGCTCATGAGTGCCTCAGCCTATTATTACTTCACTCTTTTTATTGTTATCGCAGCCCTGATCGTGATGTGGTTTATCAGTGAATCGCCTTTCGGGTATACCATGCGCTCGATTCGGGAAAACGCCGACCGGACCCGTTTTATCGGTATCAATGTTAGAAAATATATGCTTATCAATTTTGTGGTGGCGGGCATGTTTGCCGGTCTGGCCGGTGGTTTATTAGGGCCCTTCAATCGGAGCATTGCCCCGGACCTGTGTAACTGGCACCAATCCGGCGTGCCGGTCTTTATGACGGTCATCGGCGGTCCCCTGGGGTTTTTCGGACCCATGATCGGCTCGGTAATTTACACCTTTCTGTTTGCCTTTGTTACGGGCTTTACCGAATACTGGCCGCTGACCATCGGTCTGGTGATTGTCTTTGTTGTGTTGTTCATACCTGGCGGGGTTCTGGGGCTGACCCAGTCAAAGCTCAAGAGCTTTGGATCCAGAGAGTTGATGGCCGAAACACAGGGATCCATGGATACGGAGACATAAAGATATGGCAATTCTTAAAGTGGAGCATCTCAACAAGGCTTTCGGCGGGCTTCTGGCGACCTGCGATGTCAGTTATGAGATGCAGACCGGGGAGCTTTCCGCCATTATCGGCCCGAATGGGGCCGGGAAGAGCACCTTCTTTAATCTTCTGACAGGGTATCACCGAGCAGATTCGGGCAGGGTGCTCTTTCAGGGCAAAGAAATTACCAACTGGCCACCCCACAGAATTTCCCGTCTTGGCATCGCGCGGGCCTTTCAGGTCAGCAATATTTACCTTGCCCTAACAACCTATGAGAATATTCGGCAGGCGATCCTGGCGCAGCAAAAGAGGACGCTCAATTTTTTTAAGCCGGCTCACCGGCTGGCAAAAAAAGAGACCACGGAGCTGCTTGAAGTAGCGGGACTTTCCCAACATGCCGGCATAATTGCCGGAAACCTTTCCCAGGGAGATAAAAAACGTCTGGAACTGGCCATCGCCCTGGGCAGTAAACCTGAATTGCTCTTTCTGGATGAGCCGACGGCCGGTATGTCCGGGGAAGAAACTCATGAAACGATGAATCTGATCAAACGATTGAACCAGGAGATGAGTCTGACCATTCTATTTACCGAGCATGATATGTCGGTTGTTTTCGGGTATGCCAAGCGGCTGACGGTTTTACATCAGGGCGCCATCATTGCCGAAGGCAGCCCGGAGGAGGTCAGATCCAATGAAACGGCTCAGAAAATTTACCTCGGGGAGGAAGCATGATACTGGATGTCAGCCAGATCAATACTTACTATGAGACAAGCCATATCCTCTTTGATGTTTCTCTCAGTGTAGACCGCGGTGAAATCGTATGTTTACTGGGTCGCAACGGAGCCGGCAAGACCACAACCATGAGAAGTATTATGGGTCTGACGCCACCCAAATCGGGCAGTGTCCATTTCCATGGCGAGGATCTTCGCAGCCGGCCGCCACACTACATCGCCCAAAAGGGGATGGGTTATGTGCCGGATAATCGCTTGATCTTCCCCGACCTTACGGTGCTTGAAAATTTGGAGCTGGGTCGCAAGACTCCCAACAATTTTGAAGGCGACCCCTGGACGGTCGAGCGCATCTATGAACTTTTTCCGGTTTTCGCTGATAGACAGGATCAGCACGGCGGAACACTCAGCGGGGGTGAGCAACAGATGCTGACACTGGCAAGGACCCTGATGGGAAATCCCGACCTGCTTCTTTTAGATGAGCCGGTGGAAGGACTGGCACCTCTGGTGGTCAAGGACCTGGGGCAGCAAATTTTAAAGTTAAAGCAAATGGGATTGACGATTCTCTTTTCTGAACAAAATGTCAGGTTTGCCACCCTGACATCAGACCGGGCGTATGTGATCGATAAAGGCAAAATTCGATATCAGGGCAGTATAGAGGAACTGAGCGCCAACCAGGAGATCAAAGAAAGGTATCTGATGATTTAAAATAGCACAAACCCTTTGATGCAGCCCACCTTTCCCTTGTTTTTGCAGCGAGGACTGAGCCCTAAAAAATTTAAGAATCGGAAAAGGAGATAAGCGCGTAATGACTTCGGATCGCCTTTTGGAAAATAAAGTCATCCTGGTGGTCGATGATGAGCCTGATGTTCTGGAGACCATCGAGGAAATGCTCAGCATGTGTCGGATACACAAAGCAGCCGATCATGTCACCGCACTGCAATATCTTTTGAGCTACACGTATGATATTGTCATTCTGGATATTATGGGCGTCGATGGTTTTTCTTTGCTCAGAAAGTCCGTCTCCAGAGGATTTCCAACCGTGATGCTGACCGCTCATGCGTTAACCCCCGAAGCGCTGAAAAAATCGATCAAACTCGGCGCCGTCTCCTTTCTGCCCAAAGAAAAAATGTCGGAACTGGAATCTTTTCTGGCGGATGTGGTACTGGAAGGCGGCAAATCCGCCTGGGAAAAGCTGTTTGACAAACTGGGATCCTTTTTTAACAAGCGCTTCGGCCCGGACTGGAAAGAGCGCGACGCGTTTTTCAGAGAGTTTGAAAATGAACTAAAGGGCGGTGAAATTAAAAACGCCTGATTGGTATAAAGATTAAAAGGGCCGGGGCAGCCAACCGAAAAATCTACCGGGACAGAACCTTGCCCCTGAGACGATTCCCGCAATTCATGCCAGTTCGAAAAATGAGGGTTGCATCTTAAGATAAATTTTTGTACATAGAAATCTGATATCTGATTCATATATGAGGTTTTTGTGATTTTAAGAGCGCTAAATTCTGGTTCCGGTCGATCTTTTAAGACCAAGGGTATGGCGACACGAGCCGCCATACTGGATGCCGCTCATGATGTTTTCAAGTCAATGGGCTATTATGGTTGCTCTATCTCAGAGATTACGCGGCGTTGCGGTATCTCCACGGCAGCATTTTACCAGTATTTTAAAAATAAGGAACAGGTTTTTCTGGAACTCAATGACCTCATTATCTCCAGGTTCACGGTCAAAGCGGAATCCCTGCCCTTAGCAGAACTTGATGTGGCGGGCCGCTTGCGAGAGGTGATCCATTTGCTGTTTCACCATTGCAAAGAAAATTTTGCGTTTCACCGCGTTCTAGGAGAATCCGAACTGATTGACCGGGTGACTGTCGGCTTTTATGAATCAATTGCGCGATTTTACCGCAGTTTTATGCGGCAAGAAGCCCAACTTGGCAATTTGCGGTCGCTTGATCCCAATATGATCGCTTATGGACTGATCGGAATTTGCTATTTTAATTCATTGGACTGGGGAACAGCTGAAAAAAAGCTTTCTTCAGATCAGATCGTCGATTGGATGGTTGACTTCACTTTAAATGGAATCAGCGGGCTGAAGCCCTGGCGCAAGCCGGCAGGGTGGGATATTCATTCTCTGCCCGACCCTCAACCCTTAAGCTCCAAAAATGGAGAGCCTGTTACCAAAGGCGAAAAGACGCGCCAGGCCATCTTCGATGCAGCAGAAAAGATACTCGGGCAAAATGGGGTCAACCGCGCCAATATTGCAGATATCACGCGGGAAGCCGGTGTGGCTCAGGGGACATTTTATATCCATTTTGACAGCAAAAGAGACCTGGTTGAAGGATTCGTGAAATTCATCAATCATCTGCTACGGCGGGAATTGCAGCGGTATGTATGCCGTGCACAAGATCGTCGAGAGGCCGAGCGGGTGGGCATGCTGGCATTTTACAGATTTATTAGCCGGCATCGAGCGATTTACCGGGTGGTGCCGGAATTTGAAATGATCGGCCGTGAAGTCGGTCTTTGGTATTATAAAAAGATGGCTGCCGGCTATGCCAAGGGTCTGGAGCAGGGTATTGAAAGAAAGGAGATACGCAAGATACCGGTAACCTTTCTGGTCAGATCTTTGATGGGATTAACCCATTTTATCGGCCTGAAATGGATCATCTGGGTCAATACCCTTCAAGCCCAGGTACCCTCTCAAATATTCGAAGATATAATGGATTTTATTTTTGAAGGCCTGAAGCCAGCCAAAGAATAGCCCACCGATTATTTTGTGCTTGACACTGGCATGAGGCCCTTTATATAAAACTGAAAGTTGAGTCATATTTCAGCAAAGGTGGTTTTTATGGCCAATCTGGCTGATGAGGTTGCGGTTGTCACGGGTGCCAGTTCAGGCATCG
>JASFPY010000036.1:0-9628 GCA_050115755.1 Desulfobacteraceae bacterium
GAGCGAGTCCTTGCCGGCATGGGTTTTATAAGACAGATAGGCCGGCAGCCCGTCTTTGCAATTTTCCAGAAGCGCTTTATGGATAATAACCAACGCCAGACCGGCAGGGCCCAGATTTTTCTGAGCGCCTGCAAACGCAAGGTCGACTTTGTTCCATTCAATCGGACGCGACATGATGTGAGAAGACATGTCCGCCACCAGTGGCACCGCACCGGTGTCGGGATACTGGTGATACTCAATCCCGCCGATGGTCTCGTTGCCGCATATATGCAGATAGGCGGCATCGTTTCCGACCCGGTATTCATCAATGCCGGGTATGCGCGTGAAATTTTCCGTCTCTCCGGTCCAGATGATGCGCGCCGTCCCTAATTTTTCGGCATCGGCAATTGCCTTTTTGACCCATGCTCCGGTATTGAGAAATTCTGCGGTTTTGCCGCCTGTCATAAGGTTCAACGGCACCATTGCAAATTGCAGGGTGGCGCCGCCCTGAATAAACAGAATGTCGTGGCTGTCGGGGACATTCAACACTTCACGGATACCGGCCATGGCTTCATAATGGACATCATCGTAATGTTTTCCGCGGTGGCTCATTTCGATGAGGGACATTCCGGCATTCTGGTAGTCGACGAAATCGGCCTGGGCCTTTTCCAGCGCCGGCAGCGGCAGGGTGCAGGGACCGGCAGAAAAGTTGAAAATTCGATTTGGCATGTTCCATCTCCCCTTTTAGTGGTGAATAATTATTCGGACGAGTTTATGGATATCAGCGAAAATATTTGCTTGACTAAATTTTGTATACCGTATACAGAGTGAAGTCAAGCCAGTAAATGAACTTGTTTCAGAAAGCAGTATTATACATATTTTTAGTAACTTAACACTTGAACAGGGCTTGAGTTTCAAAACACGGATCGTCAAAAAACCAGCAAGGAGGCGCTATGGAGAAAAAAAAGATTTTTCTAACGGAAGATGAAATGCCACGGCAATGGTACAATATCAATGCGGATATCAAAATGAATCCACCTTTGGGTCCGGATGGCAATCCAGTGACGCCGGAAATGTTTGCTCCGATTTTTCCGATGAACCTCGTCGAACAGGAAATGAGCCCGGAAAGATGGATCGACATCCCGGAAGGCGTTCTGGAGGTTTTAAATATCTGGCGCCCCAGCCCTCTGATTAGAGCCCATGCCCTGGAAAAAGCATTGGATACGCCGGCCAGGATATATTATAAATGGGAAGGGGTCAGCCCTCCCGGAAGTCATAAACCCAATACGGCGGTGGCCCAAGCTTACTATAACAAGGAATTCGGCATCAAAAAATTGACGACTGAAACCGGCGCCGGCCAGTGGGGCAGCGCCCTGGCCTTTGCCTGCTCCCAGTATGGCCTTGAATGCAAGGTTTTTATGGTTCGCATCAGTTTCGATCAGAAGCCGTATCGCAAAACCATGATGGCCACCTGGGGAGCCAGTTGCGTGGCCAGCCCCAGCACCGAGACCAAGGCCGGGCAGCAAATTTTAGAACAGATTCCAGATACTCCCGGCAGCCTTGGCATTGCCATCAGTGAAGCCATCGAGGCAGCGGTTACCGATGAATCAGGAGAAACTCGCTATTCCATCGGAAGCTGTCTCAATCATGTATTGCTGCATCAGACCGTCATCGGACTTGAAGCCAAAAAGCAGATGGAAAAAATCGGCGAGTATCCGGATGTGGTGATTGGATGCGCCGGCGGCGGCAGCAACTTTGCCGGTTTGGCCTTCCCGTATGTCTATGATAAATTCAACGGCAAAGATATTGCAATTCACCCGGTTGAACCGACGGCCTGTCCCACAATGACCCGGGCACCATTTGCCTATGACCATGGAGATACAGCCGGCATGACGCCACTGGTGCCAATGCACAGCCTGGGCCATACCTTTATACCACCACCTTTGCACGCCGGTGGGTTGCGCTATCATGGAATGGCGCCTCAGGTGAGCCAATTAATCACCGAAGGGATTTTAGAGCCGAAGGCATACCCGCAGTTGGCCACCTATGAGGCCGGCGTGCTGGTGGCCAAGACCGAAGGCTTCATCTCCGCTCCCGAAACCAACCATGCGCTGGCATGTGTGGTCGAGGAGGCCAGAAAATGCAAAGAAGAAGGCAAAGAAAAGGTGATTTTGTTTAACTTCAGCGGTCATGGACTGATTGACCTTGGCGCTTATGAGCAGTTTCTGGCGGGCAACCTCACCGATTTTGATTTTCCGGCCAAGGAAATTGAAGAAGCTGAAAAGATCCTGGAGCAATATCCCAAACCGCAGCTCATCAAAAGCCGTTAAGGCGTAAATTTTCTGTCCGGAAGCCGTATGGAAGAGAATAGCAAACAACTGATCCGGAGATGCCCGCGACTGGGCAACCCCGTGCCTTTTAACTACTGCGAAGTTTGCGGCGATGATCAGCATCCGTGCTTTAAGATCCTGGACTGCTGGTGGGAATACTTCGACGTCGTGCAGTATCTAAAGGATCGATTGCCTGAAGATCAGTTCAACAGTTTAATGGCTGCCAGACCCAAACCAAAGGTTGCCAGCCTGGTTGAACTGATCGAGCAGGCCAGGCAAAGAAATAAATAGTTCGATTTATTTTCTGACCCGAACTGATTTTAAAGAATGAACATTGGCCTTTTAGCCGATAATTTTCGGCTAAAAGGCCATTTTTTTTGAAACCGGCCCCGACTTCAAAAATTATCTTCTACCCGCGACGGCTCGACTTTCCAAAAAGCTGTATTAAGTTGAACCAGTTTATCGTTATTTAATGGAATAGAAAGGGGTCTTTTACGATGCGCTATTTTATATGTGTATTTTTGCTTTTATCCATTTCAACTGGTGCTTCAGGTGGCACAGGCGCTTCGGTGACCTACGCGGTCAACGGACAATTGTACGAGGGATATTACATCAGCCCTTCTGACCGGGCGCCTTTCGTGCTGCTGATTCATGACTGGGATGGTTTGACGGACTATGAAATCAAGCGTGCCGATATGCTTGCTGATTTGGGTTACGCTGTTTTTGCTCTGGATTTATTCGGTGCCGGCGTGCGGCCCACCGAAGTAAAAGACAAACGCCAGCATACGGGCGAACTTTACAAAAACAGAGAGAAAATGCAGGTGTTGATGAAAGGGGCCCTGGAGACAGCCAAAAGCAAAGGCGCCGATATCGAAAATGCCGTTGCGATGGGCTATTGTTTCGGTGGCGCGGCAGTGCTTGAACTGGCGCGGTCCGGGGCTGACATGAAAGGTTTTGCCACTTTTCACGGCGGCCTGAAGACACCGCAAGGACAAAATTACAGCAAAACCCGGGGGCAAATTTTAGTTATGCACGGTTCGGCGGACACGGCGATTACGATGGACCAGTTCGCCGGTCTGGCCAAGGAACTGGAAGCGGCAGGCGTTGCCCACGAAATGATTACCTACGGTGGCGCCCGGCACGCTTTTACCGTTTTTGGCGGCAGCCGTTATCAGGAAACCGCAGATAAAAAATCCTGGAAGCGCTTTACGGAATTTCTTGCGGAAACGTTGAAAAGATAAAACCAATTCCAGGGCCGGGGAGTTTTAACGATAAACCCTTACATTGAAAAAACTCCAAGGCCTTGAATTACTGTTGAGATGATTTTTTTTTAACGAGCTCTCTTTTGCGAACCTTGCCGAGGGACGTGCGCGGAAATTCTTTACATAACATCACCTTCCTGGGGCATTTAAACGCTGCCATTCGCGCTTTGCAAAAATCGATGAGGCTATCGGCACTGAAATTTACCCCCTTTTTGGGAATGACAAAAGCCTGACCGACTTCCCCCCATTTGTCGTCGGGCACACCGACCACGGCGATATCTTCAATTTGAGGGTGCTCCCTGAGGACACGCTCAACCTCGGCCGGATAGACGTTTTCTCCACCGGCAATGTACATATCCCTTGCGCGGTCCACCAGAAAATAATAGCCTTCTTCATCCATGCGGGCAAGATCGCCGGTGTACAGCATTCCGTTTCGAATGGTTTCTTCGGTTCCGACCGGGTCCTGCCAGTATTCCTTCATCATAATGGAGCCGCCCACAACGATCTCACCGATATCTCCGACCCTCACAGGGCGTCCGCTTTTATCCACAATGTTGACTTCGGCGTGAAATACCGGACGGCCCACGGTGTCCGGTTTGCGAAAAGAATCTTCCTCCGAAGCCCACAGCAATATGGAGGTTTCGGTTTGACCCATGACCTGGCGAAACGCCAGCCCGGCTTGCCGGCATCTTTCAAACAGTTCAGGAGTGGTCTTTTCCCCTCCCCCGGCACATACTTTTAAGGACGAAATATCTCCTCTATCTTGCGGGTCAACCTCGACAAGCGCCTGGTAAACCGTGGGAACACCCAGCAATTTGGTAACTTTGTAACACTCAATATCCCGGTAAACTTTGACTGCATCAAATTTGGGATGTATCACCATGGTGGCGCCTTTGTAAATGGTGGGCGATGCCTGAATGAAAAGGCCGCCGGAATGAAACAGCGGCAATATAACCAGCATAACATCGTCAAAGTGCATTTTAAAAAAAATGTCGGCGTTCAGGCAGTTGAAAAACGTCTTGCGGTGACTGAGTACGGCACCTTTCGGCCATCCGGTGGTGCCGGAGGTATACATGATGACCTGGGATTCTTCCGGATCCGTCGGGCCCAGCGACCGCGTGAGAAAAGGCTTGCGGCCGTCATGGGCAGCCGATTCGCCGATATAATCTAAAAACGCTTTATCAATCGGCGCCTTGCCAACCGTGGATAACAGCACCTGCGGCCGGGTATTTTCAAGATCGAGTGTTTTTACTTTATCCATAAATTCATTGCCGAATACAAACAGCCGCGGACGGCAGTTTTTAAGAAAATAATCCAATTCCGGCGGTGCCGATCGAAAATTAAGCGGCACAAATATGGCGCCCAGCCGGGCGCATGCCAAAAAAAGCTCAATGAATTCAGGGCAGTTGTTCAGCATAACCGCCACGCGATCGCCCTTTGCGATTCCAAGGGACTGCAACCAGCAACTGGTTCGATTGGCGCGTTTATTAAGGCCGGAATAGGTAATGCGTTCTTTTTCAAAAATGATGGCGCACTTGTCTGGATGCAGGTCAGACCATCGTTGTACCCACCAGGCAATATTCATGGATCGAATCATCGCCTACCTCGCCTTTTTCTGGACAATCCAATAAAAAGATCAGATCTTGCACACATCAGGATCAAGCAATTTTTGTATACTGTATACCAAATAACCGGTCAATATTTTCTTTTAGCCAGAATTCAGCGCTTTTTTACTCTCCTTCGCCAGAATGCCCCGCGGCTTGCCGCGGGGAGGCTTCACTTAAAAATTTGCACCCAGATCACGCGGCTGGAAATGCAGCGGCCCCTCAGCCGCTGCCGAAGGCTCACGGTCTAACGGCTCGTCTCAGGACGCTTACGATTTCAGCCTGAATGATTTCGCCGATCCAGATAATTATTTTCAAGTGCTTTAACCAGGTTGGTCATGGTGACAAAGAATGGGGTTGAAATCCCTCTGGCGCGCGCATACGCGACGACCTTGGCGCCCAGGAAGTCAATTTCGGTAGGGGTGCGGTTTGAGATATCATTGCACATCGAATCTTTGTGGATGCCGACCTTTTGCAAATATCCGAGAGCCTGTTCGAGGTAATTCTCACTCAGATCATAGCCCATTGCCCCGGCGACCGCAAGGGCCTCCTTAAAGCAGGCATCTGCGATTTCCCGTGTTGGCGGATATTCCAGAGCTTCCTTTATGGTCTTATCGGTCACCGCACATATTGAGGCCATGGTGCATTTCATGACCATTTTCTTCCAGACAAACAGCTTGATGTCATCGACAAATTCAGTATCGATGCCACAATCGGTAAGCTGCCTGGCGATTTGCGTCCCTTGCTCTTTTTTGTTTGCAGACAGACTGCCCAGATGGTTGGGGCGATTAAAAAACGTGACCGCCACCTCCCCTGCCCGCTTCAAGGATGCGCCGTAGTTTAGCGACATTCGCAGGGCTGACGCTTCGCCGAATTTATCAGCAACGAGATCCTCCGGTCCCAGCCCGTTCTGGCAGGCGACGATTTTCATGCCGGGCTCAACCACCTCCCGAAGGCTGTCAAGAACGGTTTCCAGGTGAAACGTCTTGGTTGTCAGAAAAATCACAGATGGCTTGAAATCTTTAAGGTCCCCGATTTGACACGAGTAATTTTTAACTGCAGCTTTAACGCGAATTTCTCCTGAAACACGAACACCCTTTTTTCTCAGCGTTTTCCCGGTATCCGCGCTGCGGTCAATCAGAAATGTATCTGGGTGTTTGCTCAAAAGGGCCGCGGCCAGAACCGCACCGGTAGCTCCGATACCCACAACAGCCATGCGATCTCCGGCCATTCTTATCTCCTTGTTTAAATCGTTTACATATAACGCCGGGTATTCTATTAATCTGTTTAACCGCTTTCGGCAGCCCGCTTTTCTCTGGCCAGACAAATTTCCAGATCACACTGCAGGCAGCGTTTTGTCTCGGCTTTTATCTGCTCCTCACTGAAGCAAAGCGCAACCTCGGAAAATCCCGTGTGTCGCTCAGAAATGGGCAGGGATGGCACTTCAACCCGTTTGAGATCTGCAAATCCGGCTTCTCGCTTTCCATCATAATCGGGTTGACCGTTTCCGGATTCCATATTCCGCATTCCGAGATCAATTGTACCATCCCCGCCTAAGTAAATATCGATTGAAATAGCCGCCCGTCGTCCGGCAGCAATGGCCTCAATCACGGTGGCCGGGCCATTGGCCGCGTCACCACCGGCAAATACACCTTTCATCTCTGTTTCCTGGGTAGATTTGTCGATTGCAATCATTCCATGGTTAACCGGCAACGAGCGTTGATCATCCAGAAAGCAAAAATCCTGGCAAAAGGCGGTCTCACTGGCCTGACCAATGGCCAGAATGACCTGATCGGCCGCAACCCTTTTTTGGGTATCATCAAAGTTGGGGCAAAAATTGCCTTGATCATCAAAAACCGATGTGCAGCGCACCAATTCGATGCCGGCAACCCTGCCGTCATTTTCGCTTATCTTTTCAGGTCCCCATGAATACAGCATCTCCACGCCTTCTTCCCGCGCCTGTTCAATTTCCCAGGGATTTGCCGGCATTTCCTCCCGGCTTTCCAGACAGGCAAGGGTGACCGTTTTAGCCCCCAGGCGCAGGGCAGTCAGGGCGACATCCACCGCCACGTTACCGCCTCCGATGACCACCACCCGGTCTTTGACAGCCATCTGCCGTTCTTCGCTGGCTGCGACCAGAAATTCAACCCCCCAGTGAACATCATCCAGCTGTGCCCCTTCCAGTTCGATTTTGCGACTCAGTTGCGCCCCCACAGCAACAAAGATCGCTTCAAAACCATCCTGTTTCAGCCGGTCTATTTCATAATCCACCCCCAGTTTCTGACCGGTCCGCAGTTCGATTCCCGTGGCCAAAACCGCCTCGATTTCCCTGTCCAGCACACCTTGCGGCAGCCGGTAATACGGAATT
Source organism: Desulfobacteraceae bacterium (assembly GCA_050115755.1). Lineage (GTDB taxonomy): Bacteria > Desulfobacterota > Desulfobacteria > Desulfobacterales > JAHEIW01 > JAHEIW01. The sequence goes on from JASFPY010000036.1 coordinate 7,544, forward strand.
CCGTATCGCATCATTCCGCCGGGCTTCTCTCTGGCTTCAAAGACGGTCACCTGATGGCCTTTTTTTCTGAGATAGAAGGCAGCGGTTAATCCCGCCGGTCCGCCACCAATCACGGCGACTTTGTGTCCGCTCTCCGGGGCGGTCTTTGCCATCCAGCCGGAAAGGTCTCCGGCCTTATCTGCCGCATAACGCTTGGCTGCGCATATCGAAATCGATTCGTTGACCTCCCCTCTTTTGCAGGCGGTCTCGCAGGGGTGGGTGCATACTCTCCCGAGAATACCGGGAAACGGCGCCTTTTCGATAATCAGCTTGCAGGCTTCATCCGGCTTGCCCGCGGCAATAAACCGCAGATATCCGGGGACATCGATGCCGGCCGGACAGGCTTCGCTGCACTGAGGCTTTTGCGGTATAAGCGCCTCCGGGCCGTTGGCCCGCAGGGTGCGGGTGATATCCAGAATCTTTATGCCGTTGGGGCAGGCATCTTCGCACCTGCCACAGGTGGCGCAAAACCACGGCATGGCCGACCCGGCAATGTCATCAATGAGGTCCAGCTCGACATGCCGCACGAGACGCCGGATATTGAAATCGTTGATCCCGGTAATCGGACAGGCCGAGCTACAGCGCCCGCACTGTTCGCAATAACGAAACATTTCGATATCGTTGAAGCGCTCGGCAAATTTTTTACCGTCACTCATGATCAATAAACATCCTCAATATCTGACAACATCATAAAATTCGAATATCGAATCTCGCCTGATTTTATAAAACTGGCCGAAACAAATTCAAAATTCGAATGTTCAAATGTTCAAAACGGAAGAAATCCTCGGCATTTATGTTCGTCTGAGAATTAGAAAGTTTTCAATTCACACTTTTGTTTAGAATTTAAAATTTTGGAAATTCGGATTTGTTTCGAATTTCGGATTTCGTGCTTCGGATTTCTTCTCAGTTTAGCGGCAACCATTTTATTTAATCGAGTTTCAACTCCTTCGCCATATTACGCATGGTGCTGGCAAACTTGGGCCCATCGGCTGCCGAACACCAGACATTCCAGAGCTTTTCAGGATCATAACCGGCTTTTGCCAGCTTTTTACGGGCTCTTTTCAGCCGCTTTTCTGCGGCATAATTGCCTTCAATATAATGACAGGTCGGAAACTCACAGCCGGCCACCAGCACGCCGGCAGCGCCCAGTTCAAGGGGCCGTTGCATCATTTTCATCGAGACCCGCGCCGAGCACATCACCCGGATAAGTCGCGCATTGGAGGGATACTGCAGCCGGCTGACCCCGGCCATATCCACTCCGCCCAGGGCACACCAGTGACAGACGAAAGCGATGATCTTCTTTTCCGGCTGATTTTCGAGTGCGGCTTCGACCTGCGCGAAGACCTGCTCATCGGAATAATGAACGATGCTGATGCACTCGTTAGGACAGTCGGCAGCGCAGAGGCCACATCCTTTACAGAGCGCTTTGATGACTTCCGGGTTTTCCGCTTCATCCACTTTGATCGCACCGTAAGGGCAGCGCTTGGAGCAAAGACCGCATTGTGAGCAATCCGTGAGGTCGATATCGGCAACGATGCCTTCGGTTTCAATGAAGCCTTTCTGCATCGGAATCGACGCTTTCATGGCAGCGCCGATACCGGCTTCGCTGCTTTCTTTAAAGGTCATCGGTGCCTTGGCACAGCCGGCAAGGGAAACACCTTCGGTCGCAAATTCCAGCGGGCCGAGCTTGACATGCGACTCCTGGAAAAATTCGTCCGGGTTGCTGGAAACCTTCAGCAATCCCTTAATGTGTTCAACGGAGTCATTGCCTTTAAACGCGGTGGCCAAAACAATCAAGTCTGATGACAGCTCAAATTCTTTGCCCACGAGCAAATCGTAAACTTTGACGGTAAGGTCATCGCCGGCTTTTCGAACCTGCGGGTAGCGATCATCCGGAAATCTTAAAAATTTAACACCCAGGCGTTTGGCCAGCTGCTGGGCGGTGCCTTCTTCTTTAATCAGACTCATGTCCCGATATAAAATGTGAACGCTTGCATCTCTGCATAGATGTTTAAGGGCAATGGCGTTTTTCACTGAGATATGGCA
>JASFPY010000037.1:0-9544 GCA_050115755.1 Desulfobacteraceae bacterium
CAGGATCCTCCGAGCTTTTCAAAACCCGATCTTCGGCCATAAGAAACTGATTATTTCTGTCTGAAAAATACAAATGGGCCGAGGTTGCTTGTGATGGTGCCATGTCTGCCGGCTGCGGGCTCTTTTCGAGTTGCCTGCGAACCGCTCCAGTTTGATCCGACCGCATGACCATCACCAGCAGCGAAACGATACCCGCTATCAATATAAAAACAACATACCAGATATATCGCTTTGCGATCATAATGCCGGCGTGAGCCTTTTCGGTAAAGTTTTGGCTTAAATGAAAATAGAACCCGATTTTTATGCCAATCACCGGTGGATGTCAAGCATAAGCACTGCCTGTGATTTTAGTTTGACTTGCCCAATGCAGGAATGGTATCAGGAGCATTTTTAGAAAAGTAAAAAAGGTTAGTCTCGGACTAACCTTTTTGGCATCGGTTGATGGTGGAGCTGATCGGGATCGAACCGACGACCTCATGACTGCCAGTCATGCGCTCTCCCAGCTGAGCTACAGCCCCACTCGGTGTTATCTGTTTTACAGGCGCACGTAACAAAAACCGGCGGGGGTGTCAACATTTAATTCGACTATTTACCGTTTCCGCTCGCGGGTGGTTGGCAAATCCGCGGGATTCAAAGAAAAAAGCGCCGCTACCGTCTATTGACAAAACCTTAAATAGCAAATATTATTAGGCTGTTACGTTTTATATCAGGCATTACATGGGAGGGGTTTGAATGAAACGAGTCGGGAATCAAACAGATCCATTTGCGGGTCAGCCAAACGGCTCCGATGTTTACAAAGAATTTGACGCCACCGAGCTTTACTGCCCGAAATGTAAACAATCGGTACCGGTTCGCAAACGACTTTTGCTGATATTGCCGGAAGGTGATAAATACGAATATTTATGTGCCTATTGCGCTGAGACGGTCGGGACCAAAATTGACAAGCACGACAAACCGCTTACCATCATTACATAATTTAAGTCTTTCCTTCTCTAGCGTTTTCGTAGTATTTTTATGTGGAAATGAAAGGTTCAAGGTTCTAGGTTCCCATTTCAGGGTTATTTTTACCCTGAACCTCTGAACCTAAAAGGAGAAAAATTCGATGTTAAGTTTAATGCGCAAACATGCGGGCACCTGGATGATCAAAATCATATTAGGCGCCATTGTTATTGTTTTTGTGTTCTGGGGAGTGGGAAGCTATAGGTCCCGTCAAACGGGCAGGGTTGCCGATGTAAACGGAACTGTCATTACGTTAAATGATTACCGCAACACATACACCAACCTCGTTGAGCAGGCGCGGCAGTCATTCGGCAATAGCTTGAATGACGAGCTGATTCAGGCGCTGCAGCTGCGAAGGCGCGCTTTAGACCAGCTGGTTGATAGAGCCCTGATGCTCCAGGCGGCCGAAAAGTTGAATATCCAGGTATCGGATGAAGAGCTTGCCCAAGCGATTAAAAATTTCCCTGCCTTTCAAACAGCCGGGGTTTTCGACAACCAGCGGTATCTCAATATATTAAGCCGCACAAAACTCTCGCCTGAAACATTTGAGGAGCAGCAGCGTGAGGCCCTGGTCATTGATAGACTCCAAAACTTTGTTGCCGGCAACATTAAAGTATCGGATCTGGAAGCCCAGCAGTGGTATAAATGGAATAATACCAAAGTGGATCTGGATTATGTTCTTTTTGAGCCCGGACAATTCAAGAATATTCAACCCACGGCAGATGAGATACAGGAATTTTTTGATCAGCATAAAGAATCCTATAAAACGGATCCTGAGATTAGAGTTCGCTATCTGAACCTAAAACCCGAAGATTTTGAAGCCGGGGTGACGGTGACAGCGGAGGATATCAGAGATTATTATGAGAGCAATACGGAAAAATTCAAAGAGCCGAAAACGGTTCAAGCACGGCATATTTTGATAAAAGTCGATCAGAACGCCAAGCCTGAAGCGGTTGAAAGCGCGCGCCAGAGAGCCGAAGATGTTCTTAAACTGGCAAAGGAAGGTCAGGATTTCGCAGCGCTTGCCCGGCAATACTCAGAGGGCCCGACGAAAACGAAGGGGGGAGATCTGGGGACTTTCCGCAGGGAAGCGATGGTCAAACCTTTTGCGGACAAGGCCTTTTCCTTGAAAGCCGGTGATATCAGCGAGCCGGTTCGCACCCGTTTCGGATGGCACATTATCAAAGTCGAGAAAGTAAATCCCGCAAAAACCCGTTCATTGGATGAGGCGCGCAACGAAATTGAAAAAACGCTGCAAACAGATCGTGCCAGAAATCTGGCCTATGATGAAGCCGAAAATGTGTATGATGCAACGTTTGAGGGTCGGGATCTGGTTGATATCGCTCAGGAGCGTAATTTGAAAATAATGACGACAAAACTTTTTACGCAAAAAAGCCCCCCCGAGGAAATCAAAGACGCTGCCCGGTTTGCATCGGTTGCATTTAGCCTGCCGGTCGGCGAAGCCAGTGATATCCAGGAATTCAGCGACGGGTACTATTTGATTGAAGTTGTTGAAACGGTGCCGTCTAAAATCCCAGAGCTCAAAGCCGTAGAAGACATCGTAAAAACAGATGTCATCAGAGAAAAGCAGGATGCCAAAGCGCTTAGCGAAGCGAATCGGTTTTTGGCGGAATTAAAAAACGGACAGTCTTTTGACGCCGCCAGTCAGAAGTTCAAGTCGGCACCGAAAAAAACGGGCTTTTTCAAACGTAACGATTCCATACCCACCATTGGCCGGGAACCCGAAATTGCGCAAAAGGCCTTTAAGCTTTCAGAACAGGATCGGCTGCCCGGCGAATCCCTGAAAGGTCAAAAAGGCTATTATGTGATCCGCCTGCGTGAGCGGCAAGAACCAGATTTAAACGGTTTTGAAAAGGAAAAGGCAGCCGTCATGGAGCGGTTGTTGCAACAAAAGACGTTTAAAACCATGGATGCCTGGTTGAAACGCATAAAAAATGAAAGCCAGATTTCCATCGAGGAGGGTTTCTGGCAAAGTTAGACTGATGCACCAGCTGTTAGAACTGTTAGAGGGGGTTAATGAAAGGAGATGGAATATGTCCAAAGGTGACACTCGCACTGGCTCCGGCAGTTACGGTTTCGTGACCAAAAAATGCCCCGAGTGTTATGCTCATCTACCGCTGCAAACCCGTAAATGCCCATCCTGCAACACTAAAATTGGCGATGTGGACAAGCTCGGCTTTGCCACCCGACCGTTTGACTGGTGGGGTTATCTCATTGCGATTATTTCTATCGTGGGCTTATGCTGGTTTATATGGTGGGGATTTTTAAAGGAATAGAAGTGGTTTCAAAACCTCAGATCAGGTTCAAGGGCAAGGCGCAGGCCGATCGAGAAAGCGCAGCATACATATGGGTATGTGAGCATTTATCGGAGGTCTGCAACGCAGCCATTGGGCCTCAGATGGGGTTTTGAAGCCACTTCTACCGTCGCGACGATGATCCGGACCAAATCATTTGAACGGCAGAATGTCAGCGCCGCACTTTTTGCTTCTCTCTTCTATATTATCTCATCGATATTCAAATTGCTTTTCAAGGATTTCATCGGGCATGTCGTCAAGATAGCGCGATGGCCGGTTCAATACCAATCCCGTGCTGCGATCGTATACATTGCCCGGATAGGTGAAGAACAGGTTCTCTCTGGCCCGGGTGGCGGCGACATACATCAGCCTCAGTTCTTCTTCAAGCTCTTGTTCTTTGTGCAGGGCATGTACCGAGGGAAATCTGCCGTCCAGGGCCCAGATGACAAATACGCTGTGCCATTCCAGGCCTTTGGCGGAATGGATCGTCGACAGAATCAATCGATCCGAATTTGAAGCGCCGGTATTCGGGTACAGTGAGTTTTCAAAACTGGTATTCGGAGGTTCAAGCGCCATGTCGGCCAGGAATTGGTCGAGATGTTTGTAGCGCACCATTATTTCGACCAGATGTTCCAAATCCCTGGCCCGGCGGGGGTGGTCATCATAGCGATTTTTTAAAATCGGCAGGTAGTAATCTATAATCGTTTCTCCCATTTCAGCAATACTCATCGGATGCGTATCCATGGTTGAGATAAGCTGCTTGAGACGGTCAAGCCCTTTGATGCGGCCTATTTTTGCCGAAAGCAGACCGGTATAGCCTGATTTTTCATTTATAGTCGCCTCATAGATTCGCTGGGCGGTTTTGGGCCCAACCTTTTCGATGAGAAGTAAAATTCGATACCAGCTGATGCGGTCGTAAGAATTGGCAATCACCCGCAGATGAGCGAGGACATCCTTGATATGAGCCGATTCGATAAATTTAAATCCCCCCATCTTCACAAATTCGATTCCTTCGCGGCTCAGCTCGATTTCAAGATCAAACGAATGGAAGCTGGCCCGAAAAAGAACTGCGATTTCATTCAGGGCGACGCCCTGTTGCTGCAGATCCTTGATCTGACCCACCACAAATCTGGTTTGACAGTATTCATCGTCAGCATTGACGATCACCGGTGTTGATCCATCCTTGCGCTGGGTAAACAGATTCTTGGTAAATTTTTCTTTTGCGCGTTCGATGATGGCGTTGGTCAGTGTCAAGATCGGCTGGATGCTGCGATAATTTTCCTCCAGGTAAACGATGCGGGTTTCCGGAAACATTTTGGGAAAGTCGATGATATTGCGGAAATTGGCTCCCCGGAAGGCGTAGATGCTCTGGGCATCATCACCGACAACCATGATATTTCTATTCACATGAGTCAATAGGTATAGTATTTCGGCCTGCAGGGTATTGGTATCCTGGTATTCATCCACCATGATATATCGATAAGCGGCGGAAATGCGGTCACGCGCCGCGGGATAATCGGCCAAAAGCCGGCGCAAATAAACCAACAGATCGTCGTAGTCCAAAAAATGGTGTTGCTGCTTGCGGATTTCAAAAGTCTGGTGTAGACGACTGATGATTTCCAGATGAGATTCGAAATGCGGGTAGTCGTCGACAATAATCTCCTCGAGTGAGCGGGCTTTGTTGACCGCCCGGCTGAAAATGTTCGCCAGCGTTTTATTTCTTGGAAACGATCGTTGTTGGGTTGCCGGCTGCAATTCTTTTCGCAGAAGGCCGATCAAATTTTCCGAATCGCTGCGATCAAGGATACCGAAGGTGGGGTCCAAGCCCATGTAAGAACCATATCTGCGTAGCATGGCATTGGCAAAGGAGTGGAATGTTCCACCTGCAATTTTTTCGCATCGTTCGTCGAGCAGGTGTGAGGCCCGGCGAAGCATTTCCTGTGAGGCCTTGCGTGTAAATGTCAAAAGAAGAATGGCAGCCGGTGATACGCCATTTTCTACAAGGTAGGCCGCCCGGTAGGTCAGAGCCCTTGTTTTTCCGCTTCCAGCGCCGGCAATAACGAGCAGGGGTCCTTCTGTATGGACGACCGCCTCGAGTTGAGCAGGATTCAAGGCGCTTTCATAGCGAATCCGGAAATCTTCAGGGTTTATCTTCATTAACTTCTCCAATATTGACTTTTAGTAAATGCTGTCTTACTCTTCGCTAAGTCTTAAGACAAGAATAAATTTTTGTAACAGGGAGGGTAAATAGAATGAAGAGAATAAAAACGCAACTGAAAACGATTTCCAAATCGCTTGCCAGTCTTTCAAAGCAGGTCGATAAAATTACCAAACAGGTAGACAAATTGCAACCCGTAAAAAAGGCGGCACCCGCCAAACGAAAGAAGATAGTTCGTAAAGCCGCGGTTCGCAAAAAAGCGGCGCCGGCCAAAGGTCAAACGGTACTTGATCAGGTATACGGCGTGATCAAACGCAGTCAAAAAGGAGCAACGATTGCCGCATTGAAAACCAAAACAGGCCTCGACTCCCGGCAGCTCAGCAACGCACTTTACAAGCTTTCCAAAAAAGGCATGGTGCGTGCCAAATCACGTGGCCTTTATGTGAAGCAATAATCGATCACGGGGATTAATTTAATACAAAGGAACCGTGGGGCGGTTTCGCCTGTTTTCAGTGGCGGAAATCCCCGGCTTTAATCAGCCCGTTATCGTGCAGCTGCAGAGTAGAACATGTGCGCTCAGCAGCGGATTGGATCACTTTAACAAAATAGTCTTCCGCATGTCGGCCATCTCACTGGGTGAGGGAAGACTATTTTGTTTGGTGTCAATGAAACTGCTAATACTGCATTCTGTGTCATCTCGCCTGGAAGTGGCTTCAAAACCTGATCTGAGACTTTGAAACTATTCTAACCGTATCGAATTCTCTGACACATGCTTTTTGCCCGCATGGGGTGGACAGGTGCCCATCGGTCCGCCTGCGACGGGTTGACTGTGCCTCAAACAGCATTTCATTCTTTTTTCGAACCTTTTGAATTTAAACAATATTTTTTACCTATTGCCTCAACTGGTATCTTTTGATATGAGAATATCGCTAATTTCCTTGAGAAAGGATTCATCATGAGGTCAAACGGGATCGCTTCTGACCTCCCGGCTTTGGAGCGATTATGGAAACTTTTTGCATCCGTTAAATTAACCGTCGTCCTTCTGCTTACACTGGCAACGACCTCGATCATTGGTACGCTGATTCCCCAGAATGAAGCACCAATGGCCTATTTTGAAACTTTTGGTGCATCTTTGTATCGTATTTTTTCGCTGCTGGGCTTCTTCGATATGTACCATTCCTGGTGGTTTCGGGCGTTGATTCTAATGTTGGTGGCGAACATCGTGGTTTGTTCGATTGACCGGTTGCAGGCCACCTGGAAGATTATCTTTGTTCGCCATCCACGATTTAATCCGGGGCGCTATCGTCAGCTTAAAAACAGGATTGAATACAATCATAACGGAGAAACCGAGCAGCTTAAAACGCTTTATCAGCCCGTTATTGCCCGCCGGTTTCGCTACCATCGGACAGCGGAAACCGATGAAGGTTTTGCCATATACGGTGAGCGCGGGCGCTGGACGCGACTGGGTGTCTATGTCGTGCATTTCAGTGTCGTGCTGCTGTTAATCGGTGGGCTGATCGGTTCCATTTTTGGTTTCGAAGGCTTTGTCAACATACCCGAAGGCGAAAGCGCCCAATTTATTCAACTCAGCAATAGCGATCAAAAACTGCCGTTGGGTTTTGAAATCCGCTGTGACGATTTTAATGTCGATTTTTATGATAACGGTGCCCCCAAAGAATTTCGCTCCAGCCTGACCATTTATAAACAGGGAAAGGTTGTTGTGCAAAAAGACATCGTCGTCAATGATCCTTTGCGGTATGAAGGCATCAGCTTTTTCCAGTCAAGCTACGGGACCATGCCCCCCAATGAAGCCATCTTAAACTTTACGAGCAAAGCGACCGGAATGGTTTACAGCAAAACGGCCAAATTTAACAACCCCCTGGTCATTGCTGAAAATTTGGGAACCTTTGTATTGCAAAGATATACCCGCCAGGCCAATTTTCAGGGACATAATATCGGCGAAGCATTTATCGGCCTTCTAACGCCTTCGAACGGCAGCGCGGTTGAGGTAACGCTACCGCTGAAGTTTCCGAGTTTTGATAGAATGCGTAAAGGCGATGTATTTATCGCGGTGGCAGATTTTGTGCCGCGTTACTACACCGGACTTCAGGTGCGTAAGGATCCCGGCGTATGGGTGGTATATGCAGGTTTTATTCTGATGATCGTCGGAATTTACATTACTTTTTTTATGGCCCACCAGCAGGTCTGTATCGATGTGGCCAGTAAGGGCAATAAGAGCCGAATCATGGTTGCCGGGACCTCTAATAAAAACAAGCTGGGGATGCAAAAAAAAGTCAAAAATTTATCCGAGCGCCTGGCCGGCTTAACCGCAGATGAATAGAAGTGCTCCGGGTTATTTTTTCGCCCAATAAAGATACTGGTGCCATTTTAATAGAAATAGAGGTAAACAATGAACAGTTCCCTGATCCTATCGATTATTACGTTTGTATACGGCCTGGCCGGTTTTTTGTATATTTTTGCCTGGGTGTTTAAAAAACCGGCCGCCGGCCAGCTGGCAACCTGGATTGCGCTGACCGGATGGGTCGGCAACACCGCCGGCATTATAATGAGATGGGTGGAATCCTATCAAATGGGCATCGGGCATGCGCCATTTTCCAATTTATACGAATCGCTGGTCTTTTTTGCCTGGTCCATCGCTCTGATTTATCTGGTCATCGAGCGCAAGGCCGACAATCGCATTATCGGTGCTTTTACGATGCCGATTGCTTTTCTGGCGCTGGCCTATGCGGCCTTGAAAACCGGCATTACCAATGAAATCCAACCGCTTATCCCCGCATTAAAGAGCAACTGGTTGATCGCGCATGTCATTACCTGCTTTATCGGATATGCGGCTTTTGCCACGGCGTTCGGCATCAGCTCGATGTATTTGATAAAGCAGGGGCGGGACGAGGAACAGGTCGGCTGGCTGGATCTAGCCAAGCCGGTGACACTGTTTGTTTTTGTGTTGCTGTTCAGCCGCGTGCTGCTGGTGAATAACTGGGTCATGTCGGTTATTACTGCGTTGCCGATCTGCCTCGTTTTTTACATCGGCGTTTTTATCGCGGGCCGCATGCCTGAAAACTTTAAAAAAAGGATGCTGGCCATGTTTCCGGAACCCGCTATACTGGATGAACTCGGCTACCAGATGACGCTGTTTGGTTTTCTGTTTTTATCCATTGGCATCATTACCGGTGCGGTCTGGGCCAACTCCGCCTGGGGACGGTATTGGGGGTGGGATCCCAAAGAAACATGGTCCCTGATCACCTGGTTTATTTATGCGACAATGCTGCATGCGCGGCTGATGCGCGGCTGGCGCGGCAAGCGAATTGCCTACCTGTCTCTTGTGGGATTTGCGGCGGTTTTATTTACCTATTTCGGAGTCAATCTGTTGCCCGGTTTGCACAGCTACGGGAATCTGGCCCAATGATTTTTGCTTGACAAAAACCAAATCTATAAGGTACACAACCGCAGGCTTACTTCCGGCGCCTATCATTCCATAAAGATCACAATATCCTGAAAATATTTTGTTTTTAACTTTTTAGGTCTTAAGAATTTGCCTTCAGGTGCGTTAACGAAAATCGATCGGGCGAACACGTAATACCAACCTGAATTGAATGGAGTTTCCATGAGTACGGATGACAAAGCCAATGAGGTTTCAGCCGAAGCCGCGGATCAGGAACCGACAACCCCTGCCACTCAAGCAGAAGCCACGGGCCACCACGCTGAAGAAGGCGCCGGCGGACCGATTATTCTGTTTTTTATCATCGGGTTGATTGCCAGTCTGATTGTCGGATGGGTGATTTTCCCCGAGCTTCTTTATTCCCAGAAAAAACAACCTGTTGACTTCAACCATGCCCTGCACAACGAAGAAGTCGAGAATGGCTGTGAAAGCTGCCATTTTTTCAGGGAAGACGGCACCTATTCCGGGGTCCCCAAACTGGCGCAGTGCATTGATTGTCATGAAGAAGTCAATGGTGAGGATCCTGAAGAAGAAAAATTCGTATACGAATATGTTGCCAAGCAGCGTGAGGTGCCCTGGCTGATCTATTCACGGCAGCCGCAAAACGTATTT
>JASFPY010000038.1:0-9518 GCA_050115755.1 Desulfobacteraceae bacterium
GAGAAAGCGCAGCATACATGGGTATGTGAGCATTTATCGGAGGCCTGCAACGCAGCCATTGGGCCTTAGATGGGGTTTTGAAACCACTTCTGAACAAACCATATGGGAAACAATTAAACCGGATGCAAAGCCAATATACTAAAAAAGGGGATACCTGGCCCAAGGTACTCAAATATAATTACGAAAAATATGGCGATCAGCGCAGAGCCATGCGTCATAAATACTATGGTGTCTGGCAGCCTTATACCTGGAAGGACTATTATCTCAATGTTAAACATCTGGCTCTGGGCTTGCTCGCGCTGGGCATGGAACCTGAAGACAAGGTACTGATTATCGGGGATAATGCCCCCCAGTGGTACTACGCCGAACTGGCCGCCCAGGCGAACCATGGCGTGCCTGTGGGATTGTTTTCGGATTTACTGCCGCAGGAGATGAAAACCATTGCTGAAGATTCTGATGCGAGATTTGCGGTGGTTGAAGACCAGGAGCAGGTGGATAAGTTTCTGGATATCAAAGACGCGCTTCCGAAGCTTAAAAAGGTGATTTACTGGAGCTACAAGGGTCTGGCCCGATATGATGACGATATTTTGATTGGATATAGAGATGTTCTAACATTAGGGCAAACCTACGAAACGCAAAATCCCGGGCGCTTCGAGCAGAACGTGGAAGCCGGGCAGGCTGACGATGTCTGCGCCATCATATACACTGCGGGAACCACTGGGTCTGCGACCAAGGGGGCGATCCACACTTTCCGGACATTGAGGGCGGGTGCCGAATCTCTTTTGCAGCTGGATCCCTGGTTTGAGGATGATAATGTGGTCCCCTATCTGCCCCCGATATGGATAAATGAGCAATGGATGGGGATCGGTTGCCATCTGTTATCTGCCGCCATCCTCAACTTTGCTGAAGCGCCGGAAACCCAGCAGCGGGATAGCCGGGAAACAGGCCCGAGCATTGTGTTTTACGGGGCACGGCCGTGGGAAAGTCAGGCCGCTATGGTACAGGCACGCATACTTGGCGCGGATGCCGTCAAGCGGTTTGCCTTTCGGCTGCTAATGCCCATTGGCGACAAGATGGCTGAATTAAAGAATCGCGGGCAAAACCCAGGCGTGTTTATGAAAATGCTCTATTTTTTCGCCGATATCGTTCTCTTCAGGTCCATCAAGCGAAGCCTGGGCCTGTCAAATGCCAGAATCTGTTATACGACCGGGGCGATACTCAGCCCGGATGCATTCAGATTCTATCACGCGCTCAACCTGCCGCTCAAAAGTCTGTATGGATCAACAGAAGGAGGCGCCCTGGCCGGTGCCCGTAATGAAGACATCCATTTTGAGACGGTCGGTCCCCATTTCGAGGGCGCAGAAGTCAAAATATCCGATGAAGGTGAACTCATTTATCGGCAGCCCGGTGTCTTCGTCGGTTACCATAAAGACCCCGAAAAGACGGCGGCGGTATTAAAAGACGGGTGGTTTCATAGTGGGGACAGCGGTTTCATTCGCGAGGATGGACACATTGTATTTATCGATAGACTGCGGGATCTGGTTGAGCTGGACATGGGCGATACGCTGGCACCCCAGAACATCGAAAGCCGGCTGCGCTTCAGTCCTTATATAAAGGACGCCTGGGTGCTGGCCGGCCCGCAAGGAGCTTACGTTTCGGCGATCATCATCATTAACTATGATACCGTCAGCCGGTGGGCGGGACAAAAGAGAGTGGCCTATACGTCTTTTACCGAACTTTCCCAGACACCGGAGGTGTATGAGCTGGTGAGGAAAGATATCGACAAGGTCAACCAAAGGTTACCTTCCGGCTGCAGGGTGAAAAAATATGTTAATTTGCACAAGGAATTTGATCCTGATGAAAGCGAGCTCACCAGAACCCGCAAGCTGAGAAAGAAATTTTTGCAAGCGCGTTACCGCGAGCTGATCGAAGCGGTCTATGCCGACAAGAGCGCGGCGTCGATAGAAACCCACATCGGAGACCGTGACGCGCACACGGGAACCTTAAATACGACAATTCGCATTGCATCTGTTGAAGGAGCTGGCTGATGACTTTTTTTCTACAATTGGTCGTAACCGGCCTTGCCCAGGGCATGGTCTATGCCCTGGTCGCCATCGGCTTTGTGATCATTCTGAAATGCTCGGAGGTATTTAACATTGCCCAGGGCCACTTTGTTTTGATCGGTGGCTATCTCGGCTGGACCTTTCTGGTGCCGTTCGGCCTGCCGATATGGGCCGCCTTGCTGGCGGCAATCGCTGTGGCGATCGTCATGGGTTTGTTGATCGAGCGGCTGATGCTGCGGCCGCTGATCGGCCAACCCGTGCTGGCCGTCGTCATGATGACCATCGCCCTTTCGACCGTATTGGGGGGGCTGGCAACCCTGCTCTGGGGTGCCGAATACAAGGCTTATCATGGATTATTGCCGACGATAACCATGAAAGTCGGCGAGATATCCATACCTTCGGAGTCTTTGATCGGACTGATCGTGTCTGTCATTTGTGTGGCGCTGCTCATGCTCCTTTTCCGTTATACCAAGATCGGGCTGGCAATGCGGGCAACCGCCGAGGACCTGCAGGTGGTTCAGAGTGTGGGCATCAAGGCCACAACGGTCTATGCCGCCTCGTGGATTATTGCCAGTGTCGTCGGCGTCATCGGCGGCATCCTGCTGGGGGGCGTATCCGGGGCGAATATGGATCTCGCCCTCATCGGCCTCAAGGCCTTCGCGGTCGTGTTGCTGGGCGGGGTCAACTCCATCGGCGGGGCCATTGTCGCCGGCATCATACTGGGAATGCTGGAAAATGTGGCTGCCGGGTACCTGGACCCTCTGCTGCCCGGCGGCGGATTGGCCCAGGTATTCCCGTTTTTTGTGATGATCATTGTCCTGGTTTTCAGGCCGCACGGGCTCTTCGGCCTGGCACATATCGAAAGGATTTAATCGATGGGCCTGCGCACCGGAACCTTTCATGAAAATTATGCCCAGGAAATGGCGATCTTGAGCTCCAAACGCCAGTGGGGAACGGTGGCGGCGCTGCTCGCTTTTCTTTTCGCCTGCCCTCTTTTTTTAAGCGACAGGATGCTAACCATTCTGACGACCATGGGGATTGCGGTTGTCAGCGTCCACGGGCTTAATATTCTCACCGGTTACTGCGGTCAGATCTCCATCGGCCATTCGGGATTCATGGCGGTCGGCGGTTATACGTCGGCTATTTTGTGCGCCAAGCTCGGCTGGCCATTCTGGGCCGCTCTTCCCTGTGGCGCCTTAGCAGCGGGAGTCGCCGGTTTGCTCTTCGGCCTGCCATCATTGAAAATCAAGGGTTTCTACCTGATTATGGCGACCATCGCGGCCCAGTTTATTATTATCTGGATCATCATTCAGCTGCGCAGCATTACAGGCGGAACCGATGGGTTGCTTGTGCCCAAACCGGTGATCGGCGGTATTAGCCTGAGCTCCAAAACCAACTATTACTACCTGGTGATGGTTTTTGTCGTCCTGGCGACGATCACGGCTCACAACATCGTCAGAACCAGATCCGGCAGGGCCTTTATCGCCATCCGGGACAATGAGCTGGCGGCTGAGGTCATGGGTGTCAGTCTGTGGAGCTACAAGCTGCAGGCATTTTTTATCGGCTGTATCTATGCCGGTGCGGCCGGATCGCTGCTCATCCACTATGTTAGATTCGCCAGCATAGAGCAGTTTCCGTTTTGGGATTCCGTCTGGTATCTGGGGATGCTCATCGTGGGGGGCATGGGCAGCACGGCCGGGGCAGTATTTGGCGTGGTTGCGCTCAAGCTGCTGGATGAGCTCGTCACGGTTGCCGGTCCGATCCTGGCCGCCGCCGTTGCCCCGCAGGCGGCCGCCTCGCTGGCCCTCATTTCCCACGGAATGATCATCATTATCTTTTTGATTTTTGAACCCAGAGGGCTTCATCACCGCTGGGAGATCATTAAGATGTATTTCAGGCTCTGGCCTTTTTCTCATCAAGAGACAGGGTGAAAGGAGGTGATAAAACTCCGGGCAGAATGCCTGTTTCATAGCATTGACTAACCCAACAGCCGGAAAGGAGGGTAACATAATGGCTAAAATTAAATCGATTTTGATAGCTTCACTGGCAATCCTGTTAACCGCAGCATTGTTTCTGCCCGCAGGTGCGCGGGCTGAAAAAGTGCTGTATGTCGGCGGCACCCAATCGCTGACCGGGCCCTTTGCTGAAGATTCAGCGGCGGTGCTGGCTGCGATTGAGGATTATGTCGCATATGTCAATGAGACCAAAAATCTGGCTCCCTGGCGTAAAGAAAAATTTCCAGCCGATATAAAACTGGAGGTGATGTGGCGTGATGATGAGCTCAAACCGCCCAAGGCGCTGTCGATCTATGAAGAGCTCAAAGCCAAAGGAATGCTGGTGGCCAGGATCTCGGGGTCACCCATAGCGCTGGCGCTCAAAGACCGGTTATGGGAGGACCAGATGGGCGCCACCAGCATGGCCAGCGGATCCTATCTGCTGACGCCGCCTCAAAGCATTTTCACCTATTACCCGATCTATACCGATTCCTGCGCCGCCATTGCCGATTGGTTCAAAGCGAACTGGAAGGAGGCAAGAAAGCCCAGAGTTGCTTACCTGACGGCTGAAAACGCCATGGGCCGGTCGATTGAGATCCCGGAGATGAAGGCCTATTTGGAGAAGACCGGCTATGAGTTTGTCGGCACCCAGTATGTACCTGTCGTGGCTACCTCGCCACCCACCACTCAGCTCACCTGGCTCAAGCAAAAAGGCGTTGACCTTGCCCTGGGTGTCATGATCAATCCCGGCTCACAGCCGACGGTAAAAGAGATGGTCAGGCTGGGGATAGGACCCCATCTGGATTACAAAATGACCTTTGGCGTTGCCCTGCCGGGTCACGCCGCGGTGTTCGCCGAGGCCATGGGCAAACTGGGTGATGGCTATGTCTGCGCGGGCAGCTTCCGCCCCCTGGACGATCTCGCCACTCCCGGGATAAAGTTCTGCAGCGACCTGCAGGATAAATATCGCACCGGCAAGCGGGTAACCCACATTATGTATGAGGCCGGGGTCCTGGAGGGCATGATCCAGGTTGAAGCCCTGCGGCTGGCCATGCAAAAGGTGCCCTTTGAAAAGCTCACACCGCGCGACGTGCTGCAGCAAGGCTTCTACCGGATCAAAAACCTTGACACCGGTGACATCAGCAGCACACCGCTGACATTTGGCAAGGGCGATATCGAGGGCGTTGACCAGATACGCATCGACCAGGTACAGGATGGCAAATCGGTAAAAGTGGGCATCTATCCAATGCGCCACATTTATACCAAAAAATAGTCGTTACAGCGCGCATGATGACACCAGGAGCTCTATCAGGAGCTCCTGGATAACCTTATTGCAACTAAAAGCCTGAATTGAGCGAATCCTATGACTCTTACAAAAAAAGATTATACTATTTTTGACAAGTTTGGCTTTGACATCCCGCCGGTCGGCGTCAAATTCCTTACGGAACCGCCTGACACAGTTGAACGGCTGGATGGGAACATGGCGCTCTGCGAAATGCTCGGCAAAGCCCAGCAGGGGGATGCCTTTTTCGCCGACGCACAAAACCATACCTGTGAAGCCGGGCTGTATGTCCTGGGACAGGCGGATATCACGGCACCCTTTGTCAGCGGCAATTTCGGCGCCGGGCTGAAAATTTTTGAAGCGCCGCGTTCTGCCGGCAGACTCTATCACTATATTCCAAAGATAGAGAGCGGTGTCGTCAATTATATTGTCTTTTGCCCGTTGGACAGGCTCCCGTTCGACCCGGATCTATTGATCCTGCTCGCCAGCCCCCCTCAAACGGAAATTTTGCTGCGGGCGATGAGTTACCGGACAGGGAGCATGTGGGTCAGCAAGTTCTCTGCCGCCATCGGCTGTGCATGGATTTACAGCTACCCCTTTCTGACGGGGGAACTCAATTATTTCGTCACCGGCCTGGGTCATGGGATGAAGCGCCGCAACCTGTTTCCGGAAGGCCGCCAGATCATATCCATCCCCTTTGATCTGCTGCCTTCACTGATCCAAACATTGCAGGAGATGCCATGGGTCCTTCCTGCCTATAAACCGGACGGGCTGAAATTTGTCAGGCAATTAACGGATAAGCTGGGCATTACGACGCCCGAGTAAAGGAAACGCTTTGAATCTTTCCCGTATTATCGACCGGGGAGCGTTAAATTTCCCGCAGAAGATCGCTCTGGTCCGTGACAGCAGGCGCTACACCTATGAACGTCTGAAACGTGCCGTGGACCGGGTTGCGTTTTATCTCAGCAGGCAGGGAATGCACAGCGGCGACCGCATCGCCGTTCATATGCCCAACTGCCCGCAGTGGGTGGCGCTTTATTACGGCATCATCCGCCTGGGTGCGGTTGCGGTTTGTGTCGGCGCCGCTTATAAACAAAGGGAAATTGAACACTTGCTGAATGATTCCCGGGTCTCGCTGCTGATTACCAGCAATGAGCTTTTGCCCCAGGTGCCGGAGCGCGAAATAATTCCAACGGTTAAAGATGTCGTTGCCTGGGAAAACGATTCTGTTCTCGCATCAATTTTTGAAACCCGCACAACTGAACATGAACCCTTTGTTCCGGCCGATTGCAATCCGGACGATGAATGTGTCATCCTTTTTACCGGCGGCACCACCGGCACACCCAAAGGTGCCATGCTGACCCATCGCAACATCTTATACACGGCCCAAAACGTTTGTTATCACGAACGCGCGGTCCCCGAAGATGTGGCCCTGTGTTTCATGCCGTTAAATCATGTGTTTGGCGGCAACCATATCATGAATTCAACCTTTTACGGTTGCGGCAGCCTGGTGCTGCATAAAAGCTTCGACATGGACCGGGTGCTTTCTTCGATTCAGGCCGAAAAGATAACGCGCTTTTATTCGGTTCCCACCGTTTACATCCGCTTGTTGAACACCGAAAATAGCCGCAAGTATCTGGCATCGCTAACCTACTGCTTTTCTGCCGCCACCAGCATGGCCTCTGAAATTGTGCGCCAATGGCGGGAAAAATTCGACCTGACCATCCACGAAGCTTACGGAATGACCGAATCGTCGTCTCTGGTCACATTTAACCACCTTTACCATCATAAGGTCGGATCGGTGGGTACGCCGGCAGGCGTTGTTGAAGTCAAAATCGTCGACGAAGCGGGTAACGAAGTTCCGTGCGGCGAAACCGGTGAAATCGTCATTCGCGGTCCAAACATCATGAAAGGCTATTTCAACAGGGCCGAGGACACCGCCCGGGCATTGCGCAACGGCTGGCTGCATTCCGGAGATGTCGGCCGTCTGGACGAGGGCGGGTATCTGTATATCGTCGATCGCATCAAGGACATGATCATCAGTGGCGGGCTAAATGTCTTTCCCACCGAGGTGGAGGAGGTTCTTTACACCCACGAGACCGTCGAAGAGTGTGCCGTGATCGGCATGCCGCATAGCGAATACGGTGAGGCGGTTGTAGCGTTTGTTAAAATAAAACAGGGCCGAAAGTGCTCGGAAGCGGACTTGATCGCCTTTTGCAAAGAACGGATGGCCTCTTACAAGGCACCCAAGAAAATAATGTTTATTGATGAACTTCCCAAATCTCCGGCCGGAAAAATTTTAAAACGGGAAATTCGCGAATCGGTTAAGTGAAGGGTCGGGGAGTTTTTTATTCATATCCTTTGGTGTTCTTTCTCAAAAATGCGGATCAAGCCAATGACAAATTCTTCGTCATCGTTTTGCGAAAAAAAGGGACATGACGGCGTTAATTGTACCCGCCGATTTCATCAATCAGTTCATTAAACCAATCAATTTTTTCCGGCGGTGCAATTGCCGGCACCTCGCAACCGGACGATAGGATGTATCCGCTGTCCGATAGCGTTTTATCGATGCAATTTTTGATCGCCTGCTTCATTTCGTCTCTGCTGCCCGTATAAAAGAGATTGGTATTCAGGTTGCCGATCAGGACCGCCTTGCCCCGTGCGGCCGCAGCTGCTTTTGCCAGATCCGTCGGTGCATCGATACTGATATTGGTCACACCGGTTTTGACCATGTCTTCCAGTATGGGATCGGCATATCCACATATGTGAAGCCCTACGCCAAACTTCTTGGCCTTGAAGTGGTCGACAATCTGCCGGTGATACGGGAAGACGAATGATCGGTACATTTTAGGTGAAATCAGGCTGCTGGATGCAGGGGCTTCAGAATACCCGAGGCCGACACCCAGCGGAATGATGGCCTCCGCGAAATTTATCGACTGCTGGGTGCAAAATTGCATTAATTCGTGAACATAATCCGGATCCTTCATGGCATCTCTGAGCAGTTCAGTTGTCCCCCTGAGGCCGACAGCAATGGTCCAGGGGCCGGCAATCACCGCAGAGACAATTGCATCGCTGATGATCTTTTTGGTTTCAGCCACCGCCTCTAAGTATGCGGGCAGGCGTCCATCCCTGGAGGGGTCCGGAAGCCGGAGGCTGCTCAGTTTGCCCTTGTCTTCCAGGGCCGCTTTTGTGGTAATGCACAGGCTGTCCTCGGGAAATTTAAGCTCATTGCCGATAGCCTCGGCGTCCGTTAGCAGATCCCACATCATCAGAAGGATATCGGGCCGGTAACGTTCATAGGCCGCTACCTGGGCCTTTACAAAAACTTGAGGGTCCAATAACCATTGCCTGATGGACGCACCGATAAGTTGCGTGTTGCACTGACCGGTGATGAGATAAGCCGGGATCCGGTCCGTCTGGGGTTTATCGGCGGCAAAGGTCCTTTTAAAGGCCGCACTGATTCTTTGCTTACCGCTAAGGGCATTCATTTACAGTTCTCCTTCCGCTTCCCAGATTTTCATCTGTTCTTGATAGGATGGTGGGAATGTTGCCTCAAAATTAAAAAAACTGGTGATCGGGTATCGCACGCCGGATTTATGCGTCTGGGCCAATCCGTCTAAAACCGTATCTATTTTTGAGACCGGGATCATGAACGCCATCTCGTAATCCTGGGTCATACCGAAAACCCGGTCGCCGTTGCCGGGAACAACATAGCGGCATTCATCGCGGGCCATCGCCGTGATAATTGTTGCGCATCCCAGTCTTCCCATGGATGACGAAGAAACCGCTCCGCCTTGGTTATAAAGTGCGCCTTGAATGAGTCTCATAATTTGAGCCGGATTCCCATATACCATAAAAAGGTCCGGTTCAAAAGCTGTTCGGTTCAGGGGGGCGACCAAAATATGACTGTAACGCCCGTATTCGAAACGGTCGATGAGGTCCTCTTCTCTTTTTCCGATTTCCTTTGAAGCGGTAAACATGCCCGCGGCAATGTTGCCTTCATTATAATATTCAATATTTTTGAAAAAACCAAATGGCGCGGCTCCTAACGAACATTGCATGTCCTCTTTGCCCATCGCCACCGCCCAGCCGAGTTTCCGCGCCATACCGATTCCCTGGCAGATAGCCACCTTTTTTTTCATCTGCTGAAAGGGTCGGCGCGTTTTTTCAGGTATTTCT
>JASFPY010000039.1:0-9497 GCA_050115755.1 Desulfobacteraceae bacterium
TAAGGGCCGGGACCATCTCCTTGCATTGTTTGGCATCGATCAGATGACTCTCAACCCCGTGAAATTGTGCGGTGGACACATTCATCCGCGCTGCATTCATGGCGGCTTCGCTGTGCATCAGGTTCAGATTGCCGCAATTAAAAAACATCAGGTTGTAATCAAGTTCTTTTGTCAGGATGGGCCACAGATCAAGGGCTTCCTTGTAAAGGGGAATATTTTCCTGAGTCCGCTGGTTAGCGCGCACAATGGCAGTGTTGCGCCCGGATCCGCCAAAGCCAAGATAGCGTTTTTCAATGACGGCCACATTATGCATACCGTGTTGCTGCGCTAAAAAATAGGCAGCGGCGAGTCCATGCAAACCCCCACCGATGATAACCGCATCATAATTTGACTTGAGCGATGGTTTTTTGCCCCACAGCGGTTTGTATTTGCGAAGCATAAGAAGCTCTCCCTCTCCTAAATTAAGCGTTTTAAATTTTAAAACGCTCAATTTAGGCCCAATTAAAGTTTGTCTTGATCGGTCTAGTTGCGAAAGATGTTCTCAGAGACCCTATGATAATGAAATAAAAAATGTCAAGAAAAAAACGTGGCTGAAATAAGTTTTTCCTAAAAAACCTTGACAAATACCCTAATATTCTTGATATTACATAAAATTCAATAATTTGTCAGTTTGAACGACTGTCAATACGATTTCTTATTTTGAAATTTTTCTTTCATTTTCAAACATTTCTTTCATTTATTACAAATTTTTTATCATATCGATTCAGCACACAAGGGAAACGAAATGAACGACCCCCAAACCCGCTTAACCATGAAGGGCATTCTTGAGCAGCACCCCTCCCTGACGCCTAAAGCCCGTATTCTTGGTGATTACATTGTCAATCACCCGCGCAAAGCGATATTTATGACCACCAAAGAGCTGGCAAAAACCTGTCAGGTCAGCGAAGCAACGGTGGTTCGGTTTGTCAGCCAGCTGGGCTATGAGGGATATGGCGCATTCCAGCAAGCATTAAGAGATTTCGTCGATCGGGAATTGACGATGCTCGAGCGCACGGATATGGCTGCCGGCGCCGCGGAGGGAATGGAGCGGCTCCGTCGAGTGGTGTCCGAGGAAATGGATAACCTCAAACATTTTTTTGAAACGGTGGAAATGGACGCATTGCAACGGGTGATCGATTACCTGGAAAAAAGTGCTGCCGTATATATCATCGGCTCCCGCCTGTCTTACACGTTCGCTTATTACCTGGGCTGGTCACTGACCAAAATCAGATCCGGTGTCCATATATTAAAGGGCAGT
This sequence comes from Desulfobacteraceae bacterium, assembly GCA_050115755.1. Lineage (GTDB taxonomy): Bacteria > Desulfobacterota > Desulfobacteria > Desulfobacterales > JAHEIW01 > JAHEIW01. Next base: position 1,298 of record JASFPY010000039.1, read on the forward strand.
GACAGCACGGCAATTGACTGGTTGACGATTTCTGCACCGGAGAGTCTTGTGGTCATCATTGCGACTTCCCGCTATCCCAATGAGCTCATCAAACTGGGCAGAATGGCGCGTCGCCTGGATCGGACGCTTCTCGTGATAACCGACAGCACGCTTTGCCCGCTGACCCAATTTGCCCACCTGGCCCTGGTGGCGCCTGCAAAAAACATCCCCTTCATCGGGAGCCCGACAACGATTTCCTGCATTATCAATTATCTTGTTTTGGAACTGGCCAGCCGCAATGGCAATCGGCTCAGAGACCATCAGGGAAAACTCGAACGCGCCTATAGAGAAAATGACATTTTGTTCAACTTACGCGGAGAAGAGATTGTTCCATGACAGACCGCATCAAAAACAATGCTATGCCGCATCGTCTTGAACTTGACCATGTCGATTATCTAAGTGTTTTTAGAGATTTTGATGAGGGGGTCATTATCACCGACATGGCCGGTGTGATTGTTTACTACAATGAGGCGATGGCCAGTATCGATGACCTGGTTCCGGAGGACGTCGTCGGTAAAAAGGTTACGGAAATTTATGATTTAACGGATGATACCAGCAATGTCATGGAATGCATCAAAAACGGCCGTCCAATCGTCAACCGCCATTTCTTCTACCGCACCCGTATGGGAAAAGTCGCAAATACCATCCACCGCGTATTTCCCCTGCTTTGCGACGGACGCCAGGATGGCACCATTTGTTTGGTCAAAGACTATAACGTGCTGGAAGAAACCATCGCATCGGTGGCCATCCCCAAAAAGAAATCCGAATTGAATAACGGCACGATTTATACGTTTGCCGACATTATCGGTGAAAACCCGGCATTCATGCGGGCGGTTAATACGGCCGTTATGTCCGCCAACTCGCCTTCACCGGTTATGCTCTACGGCGAAACCGGAACCGGCAAAGAACTTCTGGCGCAATCCATCCATAACCACAGCTCGCGTAACAAACAACAGTACATCCCGGTGAATTGCGCGGCGATTCCGGAAAACCTGTTGGAAGGCATTCTTTTCGGGACGTCGAAAGGGGCCTTTACCGGCGCCATGAACAAACCAGGGCTTTTTGAACGCGCCAGTGGCGGCACGCTTTTTCTGGATGAGGTCAACGCCATGTCCATCAGCCTTCAGGCCAAGATCCTGAGAGTTCTGCAGGAAAAGAGAGTTCGCCGCGTTGGCGCTTTGAAAGAGATCGATATTGATTTAAAAATTATCAGCTCGGTCAACCAGGAGCCCCACCGCGCCATTGAAGCCGGTACCCTGCGACCGGATCTGTTTTATCGGCTGGGAGTCGTCTTTATCGCCATTCCGCCACTGCGGGAAAAACGCGATGATATCGAAAAACTGATTCGACATTTCCTGGACAAACATAGCCGCGCACTGGGCAAAGGCATCCCCAGCGTTTCCGAAGCGGTGATGGCGCTTTTCAATCGCTACCCTTGGCCCGGAAATGTACGCGAGTTGGAGCATGTCATTGAAAGCGCGATGAATCTGGTCCAACCCAATGACGCAATTCAGTTCAATCATCTGCGTGGTCATTTGATTGCGCGATTCGAAAATTGGCCCCATGAAATCGGTTCGCCTGCCTTACCCCCAGCAGGGGCCTTCAGTGCCCCGGCCGAACTTTTTGAAACCATCACATCCAAACAGCCTTCTGCCAAAGCCCCTGGAAAGAGCCTGATGCAAATACGGACAGAAGGCGAAAAATCCGCCATTATCAATGCCCTGGTCAATGCCAGCGGCAATGTTTCCAGGGCTGCTGGAAGCATCGGAATTTCCAGACAGCTATTGCATTATAAAATGAAAAAATATCATCTGAATCGAACCGATTTCCGTTAATAGAAATAACCACCTAAAAACAGGAGGAAAGACCATGTATGATCGAATGCCGTCATTAACCCAGGATCAAATGACGAAAATTCATGATGCCTCAATGAATATACTTTCCGGCGTGGGGGTGGCGTTTAATGAGGCAGAATCGATTGATATTTTTAAGAAAAACGGGTTCAAAACGGACGGCAAAATTGTCTTTTTTTCAGAAAAAAAGATTCGCGAAGCCTTGGAATCGGTGCCGCAGCGGTTTATGCTTGCCGCCAGAAATCCGGCAAACAGCGTTCAATTGGGAAACGATGATTTTGTTTTCGTACCCGGTTATGGGGCACCGTTTGTGATCACATCCGATGGCCAGAAGCGAAATGCCATCATGGACGACTATGATAATTTCTGCAAGTTGGTTCAGACGTCCAAATATATTGACATGAACGGCTTCATGATGGTGGAACCGTCCGACATTCCACCCGAAACCGCTCATCTGGATATGCTTTTATCCAGCATTGTCCTGTGTGATAAGCCGTTTATGGGCAGCCCGGTATCCAAGGAAGGGGCCCGGGATGCCATCGAGATGGCAGGTCTGGTTTGGGGCGGTAAAGATAAAATCAAGGAAACGCCGGTCACGGTTTCGTTGATCAACTCTTTATCCCCGCTGCAGTTTTCAGAAGAAATGGCGGGTTCGCTCATCGAGCTGGCGCGACATGGACAGGCATGTGTTCTGGCCTCGCTGGCCATGGCCGGCGCATCCGGTCCTGTTGAATTTGCCGGTATCCTGGCCATGCAGAATGCCGAGATTCTGGCCGGTTTAACATTGGCCCAGCTCGTCAGACCGGGTGTGCCCATTATCTACGGCTCGACCTCGTCACCGATGGATATGCGAACGGGCGGCCTGTCCATCGGCGCTCCGGAGCTTTCGATGATTGTTTCCTGCACCGCCCAGATGGCTCGCTTCTACCAACTGCCCAGCCGAAGCGGCGGCGGCCTGACCGATGCCAACTTTCCGGACGCCCAGGCCGGTATTCAATCCACCATGGCCCTTATCACCGCAGCTCGCAATGGGATCAACTTCATCCTACACGCCTGCGGGATTCTAAGTGCCTATGTTGCCATGAGCTACGAAAAATTTATGATCGATGAAGAACTCTGCGGAATGGTAAAAAAACTGATTGAACCCATTGAAATCAGCGATGCCTCCCTTGACCTGGCAGCGATCAAGGAGGTGGGCATTGGCGGCAACTATCTGACCCAGGCCAAAACCTTTGAACTTTGCCGGACGGCATTTTTTCTTTCCGAATTGATGACCGTGCAGGATTATGACAGCTGGCAGAGCGCAGGCGGCAAACGCGCCGATGAGCGCGCCTCGGACCTGGTGAATAAACGATTGGCCAATTACGAGAAACCGGACATCGATCCGGCCATAGAGTCGGAATTATCCGAATATGTCATCCGGCGTAAAAACGGTTAATTTCAATTAATTCCAACCTTAGAAGACAAATAATTTTACAATATGTTAAATTATTTTTCTATTTGTAAAATAATTTTTACGATTAAATCGGATTTGCTCGTTGAGTTAGCGCTTTCATGCACGCGCCCGGCGCCGGAAGTAATACCCTTTCGGGGTACAAGCTTTTGATATCATAATTAAAATTTCTTCTTGCCAATCGTTGTAATTCGTGGTTTAAAAGCAGCCTATTAGCTATTTAACTTCTAAATATAATTCAATTTTTTTGGTATGTTTATTGCTCTGACAAGCCCCTGGCAGGGTGCCCCATAATTCGTTTGCAGAAGCTCGATTGATTTTAGCAGCATTTTTTAACACCAAAGGAGAAAAAACCAATGAAAACACATGCGAAAGTTGTCGTTATCGGTGGCGGTGCCATCGGTTCCAGCATTCTGTATCATCTGGCCAAATATGGATGGCAGGATGTCGTGCTGGTGGAAAAACATGAACTGACTTCAGGATCGACCTGGCTGGCGGCCGGTAATTGCTCATACTATCATTCAAGTTACTATTGCACCGCGGTCAACATGAAAAGTATCGAACTCTATCAGACGCTTGAGGAAGAGACCGGGCAGACCACCGGCTGGCACACCACCGGATCCATTCGCACGGCGGATAATCCGGATCGCATGGACGAATTGGGCTACTACTACAGCATGAACCGATGCCTGGGATTGGATGTGCAGAAAGTCAGCCCGGAGGAAATTGCCGGACTGCATCCGCTAATGCATGTGGAGGGTCTGATGGGCGGGCTTTACTGGCCTGATGACGGCGATGTTGATCCCAGCGGCATCTGCCAGGCGATGGCGATTAGCGCCAAAAAGCACGGTGCCGAAATCTATACCCACACCCGGGTTACCGGTATCAGCCAAAAGCCCAACGACGAGTGGGTGGTCCACACCGATAAGGGTGATATCACCTGTGAATCGGTGGTCAACGCCGGAGGTTTATGGGCGCCGCAGGTGGCGGCCATGGCGGGTCTCGAAATCCCCTCCATTGCCATCGAGCATACCCACATCCTCTTTGAGGCCATCGGTGCCGTGGAAGATCGGGAGCGGATGCTGCCCCTGGTGCGGGATCCGGACCGCTCGATTTACGTGCGCCAGGAAATGGACAGCCTGATCCTCGGCATGTACGAGAAAGTTGGAAAACAGTGGTTTCCGGAAGGCGTTCCCTGGGATTACGCCCAGACGGAGCTACCCGAGGATGTCGACAATGTCGCCGAGAATGTCGAGCACGGTATCTTTCGCTTTCCGATTATGGGGGAAACCGGTTTTAAACACGTGACCGTCGGCCCCATCACCTATACGCCCACCGGCGATCCCCTGGTGGGGCCCGCTTATCCCCTGAAAAACTTCTGGCACGCCTGTGGTTACAGCTTCGGCATCACCCAGGCCGGCGGTATCGGTCACTATCTGGCCGGCTGGATCATGGAAGGCGAGCCGGAAATAGACATGTGGCACGTCGACAGCCGTCGCTTCGGATCTTACGCCAACTGGGCCTATAACCACGAAAAAATCGCCGATACCTATCCGCGCCTTTACAGCATTTTCTTTCCGAATGAATGGCGCGATGCCGCCCGGCCAAATCGCACCAGCCCTATTTACGAATATCAAAAGGCGGCCGGAGCGGTCTTTGGTGACTACTACGGTTGGGAGTGTCCCAATTATTTTACCACTGATGAGGCCGACCGATACGAAACCCCGAGCTGGCGTCGATCCAATGCCTTCAAACATGTCGCCCGGGAATGCCAGCACGTCATGAATCATGTGGGCCTGTTGGACCTGACGCGCTTTGCCAAAACCAAAATCAGCGGACCCGGTGCCGAAACCTGGCTGAACCAGATGACCTGTCAGCGCGTGCCCACCCAGGACGGCCGCATCGCGCTGTCGCCCATGCTCGATGAAAGCGGTGCTTTTAAGAGCGACATGACCATCACCAAAATCAAAGATGGCGAGTACTTCTGCATTACCGCCAGCGTGGGCAAGCGCCACGACCAGCACTGGATGATGCTGAATCTGCCCGATGATGGTTCGGTCCAGATGGAGGACCTCACCTACAAGCAGGGCTGTTTTGTAATCGTCGGCCCCGAAAGCCGCAACCTTCTGGCAAAAGTCGCTTATGGCGATATCTCCAACGAGGCCATGCCCCTCGGCACCAGTAAAGAAATTTACGTGGGCCGCGTCAAGTGCCGTGTCAATCGCATGAACTATGTCGGGGAGCTGGGTTACGAAATTTTTCACCCCGTCGAAAGTCAGATTGCGGTGTTCAAAACGGTGATGGAAGCCGGCGCGGAATTTGAGCTGCAAATGTTTGGGATGCATGCCATGGAATCCATGCGTCTGGAAAAAGGGTATCTGGCCTGGAAATCTGAAATGAATGTCCACCACACCCCGCTGGAAACCAATCTGGCCTGGACGGTCAAATGGAACAAGGATTTTATCGGCAAGGCGGCTCTGGAAAGGGTCAAAGCCGAAGGGGTCAAGCAGCATCTTGTTTGCTTGGTGGTCGAGGCGGAAGATTCCGATCCATGGGGCTATAATCCCATCTTTAAAGGCGAGGAACAGGTCGGCATGACCTCATCCGGCGGCTATGGTCACCGGGTGGGTAAAAGCATTGCCTTTGGTTATGTCAAGCCCGGGTTAAACGATTTGGGCACGAAACTGGAGGTTGAAATACTGGGTGAAAAGCGGCCGGCTGAAGTCGTCGCGATGCCGCTGTATGATCCCACCAACGATAAAATGAAGGCTTGATCCGCTATTTTTTTAACTTGAACTCATCTCAAAAATAGGATTTTGGTTCAAGATTCCGTCTTCGCCTAAAGGCTTCGCCGGGACACGCGAGGCTCCAACAATGAAATTGGGCCAAAAGACATTTTTGCGGTGGGTTCCAGAAAGACAAAAGGATAGGATAATGCAGATCTATGTATGTGTAAAACATGTTCCGGATACAGCGGCCACCATTAATATCGTCGGCGAGACGGGTTATAAAGACACGGCCTGTAAATTCATTGTTAACCCCTACGACGAATACGCCGTAGAGGAGGCTGTGCAACGGGTTGAAAAGGCGGGCAGCGGCGAAGTGGTTGTCGTCACGGTGGGTCCGGCAGCTGCCGTCTCAACCATGCGTGCCGCCATGGCCATGGGCGCCCACCGGGGAATCCTCGTAAAAGTACCAAGCCAGTTTTTGGACAGCACCTTGACAAGTCTGGCGCTCAAGGCCGCCATCGAGCAGGATGCAGACGGAGCGCCGGATATTATCTTTACCGGCAGGGACGCAGTGGACACCGAAGGATTTCAGACCCAGTATCGGCTGGCCGCGGCCATGAACCTGCCGGTGGTCAATGAGGTCGTCAAACTTGAAATTAACAACGGCCGGGCGATTGTTGAGCGGGAGGTCGGCGGTGGAACCCGGGAGGTACTGGAGATGAAACTGCCTTGCATCATCGGTGCTACCAAAGGTCTCAACGAACCGCGTTACCCGAAATTTCCGGATATCATGAAAGCCAAAAAAAAGGAGATTAAAGAAATTGAATTCGATCAGCTGGGACTGGATACCGCCGTTGACCAAACGGAGTTGCTAAAGCTCGAAGCAGTTCCGGAAAGATCCAACGCTCAAATTATGCAGGGCTCGGTCCGCGAACAGGTAATTGAATTGGTTCGGATTCTCGAAGAGGATGAAAAGGTCCTATGAATCAGGGGGAAATCTTTTTCTCCTTTAAGATGTGTATCGGCATGTAAATGCATTCAGGGCGTAAACCCGGCTAAAATTAAGTATAGGAGACAACTCAGATGGCAAAAATCGGTGTATTGATCGAGACAGAAAATGATGAGGTAAAGAAGACGAATTTCGGCCCCCTGACCGCCGCGCGGAACGGCGGTAAAAATGAAGTTATCGCATTGTTACTGGACGTCGATGCAAACTCGGTGCAAGAAACGCTGGCCGCCTATGGCGCACAAAAAATTGTGCAGGTGACCGTCGACGGTGCCGATCTGCTTTCCAGTCCGGATCTGCAGGCCAGCGCGCTGGCGGATGTGATTCAACATTTCGGCCTGGAGGGACTCATCGGCCTTGCCAGCGCCAGGGGCCGGGACGTGTTTGCCCGGCTGAGCGCCCTGTTGAACGTTACCTTGGCTTCGGACTGCGTGGGTATTAATTTTGATGAAAAAACGGTCCGAAAGTCCCACTTCTCAGGGAAAACCATTGCCGACATCAAACTGAACTCGGACCTGCTGCTGTGCGCCCTGCGACCCAATGCGATCGAGCCTCAAGAGGCCCCGGCGGAAGCGCAGATCGAAAGTTACGCTGCCAGTGCGGAAGATCCGGGCCTGGTTAAAATATTGGAGGTCAAAAAGGGTGAGGCCCAAAAAATGGACCTTACCGAGGCCGACGTCATCATAACCGGTGGTCGACCCATTGACGCCGCCGAAAACTACAAAATGCTCGAGGAATGCGCCGAGTTGCTGGGCGCCGCTGTGGGTGCCTCGCGGGCCGCAGTCGACGCCGGCTTTGCGCCGCATTCGATGCAGGTCGGCCAGACGGGAAAGACCGTGAGCCCGAGGCTATACATCTGCTGCGGCCTGTCGGGTTCGGTCCAGCATTTTGCCGGCATGAAAACCTCAAAAGTCATTGTCGGAATCAACACAGACAAAGATGCACCGATTTTTCAGAAATGCGATTACGGGATCATCGCGGACATGTTTGAGGTCGTGCCGGTGCTCACCGAAGTTTTGCGGGAACAAGCCGGCAAGCAATAATGGTTTCAGGTGTCAGGGTTCAGGTGTCAGATAATAGCTGGAAGGCCGGAAAGCTCGGATGCTTGAAGGCGCAGTGG
>JASFPY010000040.1:0-9496 GCA_050115755.1 Desulfobacteraceae bacterium
TTGGGTGAAATGGAATTGTCACTCGGGATGAAACTGGAAGGCTTCGTACCCCCCGAAGAAGATAACGAAGAAGGAGAGTAATTAGCCGCATGAGACATCGAAAAGCTAGCGTGAAACTGAATCGAACTACGAGTCATCGCCAGGCGATGTTTCGCAATATGGTCACGTCATTGTTTAAACATGAGCGTATCCGGACCACGGGTCCCAAAGCCAAAGAATTGCGGCGCCTGGCCGATCACCTCATTACCTTGGCCAAAAGAGGCGACCTGCATGCCCGACGGCAAGCCCTTGCGCTTATCAGGGAAAAAGATGTGGTTCACAAACTGTTTGACGAAGCCAATGAAAAATTTGGTCATTCTGCTGGAGGGTATACCCGTATTGTCAAGCTGGGCAGGCGGGCCGGCGATGCGGCGCCGATGTCTTTGATTGAACTGATTGTTCCCGAGACCGGCAGTAAGAAAAAGACCAAAAAGAAAGGCGCAAAGACGGAAGCGGCAAAAGCAAAAACGGACACCTCAAAAAAAGCTGACGCCAAAGTTCAGGATAGAAAGAAACCGGCTAAAAAAGAGGCAGCGGCCAAGGCGAAAAAAGAGCCGAAAGCAAAAAAGAAAGAGACGGTAACGAAAAACGAAGACACTGCTGAACCGAAGAAAAAGTCTGAAAAAAAAGACACGCCAAAGGCAAAATCAGCAGCAACTCGGAAAAAGGAAAAGCCTGTCGACAAGCCGCGAAAAGCATCAAAGAAGAAATCACCGAAAGAGGAAAAAAAATCTTAAATTAACTTATCATCGGATCTTTTTTCAAAAAACTGAAATCATTTCAACAGGCCCTGTCGAACACGACGGGTTTTTTTTTGAGATAGCTTATACATACCCTGTAGCCTGCTGCAGGAAGCTTCATGCGGACAAAAACGGGGTTCTTGATTTTTTTTTGAGGCATTTTGGATATATAAATTCAAAGCATTTGAAATAAATGGCGTTATATTGATGTCGTCAGCGGTTTCTCTGGTATTAGAACAATTTGCGTTGTTGCGCCGGAATGACAAAAAAATTGAAAATAAACATCAGGTTTTGCGGCCCGTTGGCTGGTTACGCCGGGATTGAAAAAGCGAAAATTGAACTTTCAGAAAAGGCCTGTTTTGAAGATCTCTTGTCTGAAATCGGACGCGAGTATGGTCCCAAGATGCCGCAACTCATATGGGATGCAGCTCGGGTGCGCTTCACCCATCATGTCCTTGCCGTGAAAGGATTCAGACATTTAACCGATTTAAACGAGCCGCTGAATGATGAGGAAGAAATAAAGTTTTTTCTGATAATGGTAGGCGGCTGAAAAATACGGAATAAAACGCGTCGATTCTTCTGTGTTGAATCCCGATGGGGAAGATCAAAATGGTTAACGTTCGAGAAGCAGCGGTGGTTGTCGTCGGTGGCGGGATCATGGGGTGCGCCACAGCGTATGAACTGGCCAAAAAGGGGCAATCTGTTATTCTACTGGAAAAAGGCTTCGTCGGTGCTGAAGCATCAGGCAGAAATGGCGGGGGAGTACGTCAGCAAAAGCGTGATCCGGCGGAGCTTCCGCTGGCCATGGAATCTGTGAAGATCTGGCAGGGCTTGCAGGAAGAATTGGAGTGGGACCTTGAATACCGCCAGGGCGGTAATCTCCATATTCTGAGAAATCCCGACCGGTATGATTTTTTTGTTGAACAACTTCAATATTCTCAGAAAGCCGGTCTGGATGTCAGATTGCTGAGTCCTGAAGAGACGCGGAAATTGCTTCCAGCCCTGAAAACGGATCTGGATTTTCTCGGAGCCACTTATTGCCCATCGGACGGAAATGCCAATCCGCTATTCGTGTGCAAGGCATATGCAAAAGCGGCGCAACAGCTGGGTGCTGAGATCAGAGATCATGAACCCCTGGAACGGTTGGAAGTCCAATCCGGTCGGGTGATTGCTGCTGTGACGGCACAGGCCGAATACAGGGCCTCAGATTTTGTTATTGCCGCCGGTGCGTGGTCAAGACCCATCTGTCATCAAATCGGTCTTGATTTTCCGGTGGCGCTTAAGCGGTCTCAACTCATGGTGACCGAACCGCTTCCTGCGGCTTTCACTGAATTTGTCAGCGCCGATCAATGCAGTTGCTATTTCCGCCAGGCATTGAACGGCGGAATTCACATCGGCATTCACAGTGCGCCCATCAAAGATCATAATAAGTCAACAAGTTATGATGCATTTAAGCTCGTCGGACAGAGCTGTATGACACTTTTTCCTTTTCTCGAGCAGGTCAACATTGTTCATAGCTGGGCGGGGTTGACCAACTGGACGCCTGATGCGGTTTGCATCATCGACAAGGCCCCCCATGTGGAAGGATTCTATCTGACCGCAGGTCATTCGGGTCACGGCTTTTGTCTGGGCCCAATTACGGGAAGGCTTCTGGCGGAATGGATCATTGACGGCGCACCCTCAATGGATTTATCGGCGGTGCGATGGACACGATTTGAGGATATCTGCCACAACGAGAGGTGACAGCGTGAAAGATCCTGAATTGATTATTATTGGTGCGGGTCCCGGTGGAATCGCCGCCGCAATTGAAGCCGCAAAGGCGGGGGTGAGCGTAAAAATTTTAGATGAGAATGCCAAACCTGGCGGTCGGATTTACGGCCAGTTAAATAACGGGTTTAAACTGATAAATCCCAAGTTTTTGGGTCCGGATTATGAAAAGGGAAAAGCGCTTCTTGCAGAACTTAAAAACATTCGTGAAAAGATTGATTACCTGCATGATGCGCTGGTGTTCGGTACATTTGAAAACCGGGAAATGGCCATTCATCAAGGGGACACAGGAGAGCGACTCCGTTTCAACAAGCTTATTTTGGCCACCGGTGCATACGATCGGCCGGTACCATTTCCAGGCTGGACCCTGCCGGGTGTTTTGACCGCAGGAGGCGCGCAAACCCTGGTCAAAATGCAAAGGGTGTTGCCGGGCAAACGTATCCTTTTTGCCGGTACGGGGCCTTTGCAGCTGGTTGTAGCCAACCAGATCCTGGATGGTGGCGGAAAGATTGAGGCGATCCTGGAGGCCGGTGAAATCAATAATTGGCTCAAATTGTTAACAGGATTCAGTCGCAACTGGGGGCTTTTGACCGATGGACTGCAATATATGCGCGCCATCCGCAAAGCGGGTGTGCCTCTGTTGCGCAAACACATCATACTGGAGGCCCGCGGGGACGGTCAGGTGGAGGAAGCCGTTATTGCTGAGGTGGACAAAGATTGGCGTGCCGTTGAAGATACGCGTCGAGTACTTAAAGTTGATACGATCTGTCTCGGCTATGGTCTTGTGCCCTCGGTTGAACTGACGCGTTTGATAGGTTGTCAGCATAGATACGCGCCTGATCTCGGGGGCTGGATTCCAGCACGAAATGAGGACATGGAGACATCTGTACCCGGCGTGTTTGCCGTGGGTGATGGCGCCGGCGTGGCCGGCAGCGCCATGGCCATGTTTGAAGGCCGAATCGCCGGCATTTCAACCGCCCAATCTCTCGGTTACATTTCTTCCAAAGAAGCCCGCAAGCGGAAAAAACCCTATCTGAGTGACCTGAAAAAGCTGGGGAGTTTGCGGGATGCCCTGGATCAGATATCGTATCCCCGTCCGGGACTATTTGAGCTCGCCAATGATGATACCATTATCTGTCGCTGCGAAGAATTAACCCTGGGGGATATTAAAAGCGCTATTGGCAAAGGTACCACCGAGATGAATGAGCTAAAGCGCCTGACCCGCATGGGCATGGGCCGCTGTCAGGGGAGGATGTGTGCACCGATAGTCCAGGAAATCATCGCCGGACAGACCCAGACCCCGGCAGCGGAAATTGCCTATCTCAACCAGCGGCCGCCGACAAAGCCGGTTTCGATTAAGGTATTGGAATCTTTGCCCGGTGAATTTGCGATTCGACACGGCTGGTAGGCTGATGAGAATGGAATCCAATAATCATTCGTTCTACCGGATGATTAATTCCAGGCATTCCTTGACTATAATGAGATAGGCCAGTATAAACATAAGCATCAGCCTTTTGCAGAAAGGAGAGATCAAATATGGACCCTGCTAGCCTGTTGAAAGATAAAATTATTTTGGCGGTGGATGATGAAACCGATGTTACCGATACCGTCGCAGAGGTTCTGGACATGTGCCTGGTGCGAAAAGCCAATGATTATGATACCGCCCGTCAGCTTTTGATGAGTTATACGTTTGATATTGTCATTTTGGATATCATGGGCGTAAATGGGTTCGACCTGTTAAAGACCTCCGTCAAGCGGGGGTTTCCCACCGTCATGCTGACCGCCTATGCGTTGACACCCGAGGCGCTGGAAAAATCCATCAAACTCGGCGCGGTTTCTTTTCTGCCAAAAGAAAAAATGAGCAACCTCGATGAGTTTTTAGCCGATGTGGTGCTGAAAGGCGGGCAGCCGGTCTGGAGCAAGCTCTTTGATAAACTCGGTGAATTTTTCAATAAACGCTTCGGAGCGGACTGGAAACAGCGTAACCAATTTTTCGAGGACTTCGAGAAATCACTGAAGCAGGAAAAATAGGCCGAATGCGGATTGTTGCAAGATCTATTTTGAAACTGGAGGTTGTCCGATTTGCCTGCGTCCAAACTGTTGCCCCTTTCTGAAGCGATCGACCGCTTTGTGCCGGATGGCAGCTCCATTGCCCTGGGTCTCGCCCAGGAAACCCTGATTCCGTTTGCTGCCGGGCATGAACTCATCCGTCAGAATAAAAAGCGCCTTACGTTAATCGGTCCGATATCGGATATTTTGTTCGATCAAATCATTGGTGCCGGCTGTGTTTTCAAAATCCGGGCAGCCTGGGTGGGCAATGTCATCACCGGGTCCAGTTATAATTTTCGCCGGGGGGTTGAAAACGGCACCCTGGAAATGGAAGACCATTCCAATTTAACCCTGGCCATGGCTCTGAGGGCCGGCGCCATGGGAGTCCCTTTTATGCCTGCCCGAACCGCATTGGGCAGTGATCTTTTCAAAACCAACACCAGTCTGAAAACCATGAAGTGCCCGTTTAGCGGCGATATCCTGGCCGCTGTGAGTGCGATCAATCCGGATGTTGCCATTGTCCATCTGCAACGGGCGGATAAGTTTGGAAATGCCCATGCCTGGGGCAACCTGGGTATAACTCGCGACGGTTGTCTGGCCAGTCGACACATCATCATTACGGCTGAGGAGATTGTGGAACCGGAGGTCATCAGCCGAGACCCGAACCGGGTGATTACACCGGGATTTCGCGTCAGCGCTGTGGCGCATGCACCGTGGGGCGGCCATCCCTCGCCGGTGCCGGGTTATTATAACCGGGACCATCAAGCCTTTATCGATTACCGAAATCAGAGTAAAACTTCAGAAGATTTTGAGAAATGGAAAAAATATTGGGTGGATAATGTCCACAGCCCGCAGAATTACACAGAATTGCTTGGAGACAAACGAATAGCAAAGCTGGCAATAACGCATCATGACCTGTCGGAACGGGTGGATTATGGGTATTAATAAACGGTTCAAGGTTCTGGGCTCTGGGTTCAAAGGTTCGGAGGTTCAAAAGTTTTGGGACCCGTTCGATTCGTTTTATTTGTTTCATTGGTTGAATTGGTTGTCTTAAACCGAACCAATTGAACCAAATAAACCAATCAAACCAATTAAACAACCCTGGACCTTTGAACCCGGAACGCTGAACCTTTTTGTAAACAATTTAGGCATCGAATATGTCATATACTTTACCCCAGTTGATGGTGACGGCGGCGGCCCGTGAAATAGACGATGGTGAAGTCGTATTTGTGGGGATGCGGTTGCCGCTGCTGGGTTTTTTGCTGGCTAAAAGCAACCGGGCAAAAAATGCCGTGGGCATTTATGAACTGGGTATTGTGCGCGATACCCTTGCACCCGAACCAATTCTGACCATGGGGGATTTGCCGAATCTCTATCGGGCTCAATGGCTGGCGGACACCGCCGACATGATGGGTTTGCTCCAGCAGGGCCGGGTGGATGTCAGTTTTATCGGCGGCGCTCAGGTGGACCGCTTCGGCAATCTCAATACCAGTTACATCGGCGGAGCACTGAATGTCGCAACGCGCCTGCCGGGCAGCGGAGGCGCCTGTGATTTAGCCAGCCTGGCGCAACGGCACATTATTATCATGACGCATGAAAAGCGCCGTTTTGTGCCGCAGGTGGATTATATTACCTCACCCGGCTTCGGCGGCGGCCCCGGCTGGCGACAGAAAGTCGGGCTGCCGAGAGGCGGGCCGGCGACGGTGATCACCACGATGGGTATTCTGAAATTTGATCCCAAGACAAAAGAAATGATGCTGGTATCCGTTCATCCGGGCTTCAGCGCTGATGCAGTCAAAGACAATACGGGATGGCCGCTGAAAGTTGATGTCGAGCTGGCTCAAACCCCGGAACCCACCGAGGAAGAGCTTGCCATGTTAAAACGGTTCGATCCTCAGGGGTACTGGACCGGCGCGAAGCCGTCGGGGCTGTAAGTGCCTGAGGTCCGGTCGACCGGTGCCGCAGCCAAATCAGAGAGAATCGGCCGATTGTTGAAGCAACGTGCCAAAACTGAACTTGACAACAGGGCGCATTTTTAGTATCTGAGTCTCAAAAATCACCGCAACCGATAGGTTCCCATATGTTGCGGTATACATCCGTTTCGCAAACAAACATAAATTTTCGCTATAGTCCCTTTCTAAAAGTTAATTCTTCAAAGAAGGGCTGGGAAATGGAAAAAGAAAAACTGCTTCAAGGGAAAAGGGTGTTGATCGTTGATGACGAACCCGACATCCTTGATTCTTTGACTGATCTTTTGAGCATCTGTATGATTGATCGTGCTTCTTCATTCGAGGAAGCAAAAGAGCTTCTTGAAACATATAGTTACGACATTGCGGTTCTCGACATCATGGGCGTTGAGGGATTCAAACTTCTCCAGATTGCAAAAGAAAATGACATTCCTGCTCTAATGCTCACCGCCCATGCTTTGAGCGAAGAGACCTTGACGAAATCCGCAGAAGAGGGAGCTTCCTACTATGTTCCTAAGCACGAAATAGTAAATATTGATTTGTATGTCGCAGATGTTATTGAGGCCAGAGAGAAAAAGAAGAACCCGTGGGTCAGGTGGTTCGAGAGACTTGGCCCTTTTTTTGAAAAACGGACAAATTTTAGAGGCCCCAATTGGAGAGAAGATCATAAGAAATTCTGGGATGAGAAGCTCAAGCACCTGACAGGCTATTGATAACGCTGCTCATATTTCCCTTTGGGATTCATTTTAGGGCAGTGTAACAATACAACTGAACTTAATTTATAAGTCGCAATTTCCTATTACGATGGGAAAGTTAAACCAGCTCGGGGGTGAAAACGGAGAATTTGTCACCGGGACTGACTTCGGCAGAGGCAATTTAAGCAGCTTTAAACCATACAAAAGGAGGAGAAAAATGAAGAAAGTATCCCTAATCGTGTTAGCAGTAATGATAGCTGTGAGCATGGTTGTTCTGGGCTGGTCTGCACCCGCTAGTGCTCGCGAGAAGATTCAGCTCGATTTCGCTACTTTCTGGCCGGCTGGCGATTTCCAGGTCGCAAAGGGGCACAAGATGTGGATGAAGACCATAGCGGACCGTGTTAAGGCCGAGACCGACTATGAGATCGAGTGGACCGAGTTTTATACCGTGCATCCAGCGAAGGTACTGGACGGTATTGAGGCCGGAACTTACGATGTCGGGACAAGCGGTCCGGGGTACACGCCTGGCGTTTTTCCCTTGTGGGCCGGTCCCCAGTACCCGGGCGAAGCTTACCGAAAGAACGCTTACACGATGTCGTTGACCATACAGGCACTTCATGATCAGATGCCCGAGCTGCAGGCACAATTCGACCGCACAAAAATGAAGCTGATGCATTTCTGGTCCACCGGACCGGGTTACTTCCTTATGATACCAGATAAAGATGTTCGAACGCTGGCTGACTTTTCAGGTAAGACCGTCAGAGCGGCCAACCCTCCATCCGTGGCGTGTATTGAAGCTTTGGGAGCAAAAACGCTGTTTGCCCCCATGAGTGTGGCGCTCGAGCGGTTTGAGGCCGGCCTGATCGATGGCATCCTCTGTCCCACTGACACGCCCAAGGGCTTCGGTCTGGGTGCATATGTGCGGCATGTTACCTTCGCTCCATTCAGCTACCACTTCGTGTTCTTCAAGGTAATGAACAAAGACACCTATAATGGCCTGCCGGCAAAGGTGAAAACTATCTTTGATCAGGTCAACGCGGTCTATCCTGCATACTACGGCCAGTTGAGAACATGGGGTGAGGCAGATGGGTTAGAGTACATGAAAGGTCTTGAGGGTTACACCTACTTTGATCTGCCCAAAGAAAATCCGGCTGAATATGCGAAATGGGTCGGCGCAACCGCGGGTCTCATCGACAAATGGATCGGCGGCGACGCCACGAAGAAGGCCGTGTGGAACAAGTTCCTGGAAC
Source organism: Desulfobacteraceae bacterium (assembly GCA_050115755.1). Lineage (GTDB taxonomy): Bacteria > Desulfobacterota > Desulfobacteria > Desulfobacterales > JAHEIW01 > JAHEIW01. The sequence continues at coordinate 8,508 of JASFPY010000040.1, forward strand.
TGGATAAGTACTATAACACGACGCCTCCGTATTCTACCTGGACGCACAGCTGGCCGACTCCGCCGGTGCCGCCCTCTGGGAAAAAATAGGATGATCAACGTGGATTTGGCGTGATGTCGGTCAATATACGGTAAGGAGGTTGGGGTACCCCGGGGCGAAACCCGTGGTACCCCTGCTGTTTTGCGGGAAAACCTGACGGGTTGCTCAGGACAAAAGACACAGGAGGGCCGGATGAATGCTTTCGAAAAAGTGCTGGGGTTTGTCGCAGAGAAGATGGCCTGGATTGCCATGTTTGCCATTGTGGCGTGTATGGCCCTTGTGGTAACGGATGTGATTCGGTATCAAGCTGTCCATGAGCCGCTTCCCGGCACTCACGAGGTTGTGGAGCTGATATCCTCCGTGATCCTGAGCATGGGAATCGGCTACCTTACGTTTGTGAAAGGACATGTGGCGGTGGGTATCGTGGTGGACCGCTTTCGGCCCCGGGTGCAGGCTGTCTTTGACCTCGTGACCGGTGTGATTGCTCTTGGCTTTACGATCTGGCTCACCCAGGGAATGCTCGAAATGGCCATTCGAAATTTCAGATACGGGTGGGTGACGGGAGTTCTGGCAATTCCCAGGGCTCCTTTTATGTTTTTGATTGCCGTGTCACTGGCACTCGCAAGCGTGGTCCTTTTGAGGGACGTGATCAAGGCGGTGATGGTGATCCGAAAAGGAGGTTGAGATGGAGCGAGAGCTGATTGGTGTCCTGTCCGTGGTTTTCATGATTGTGCTTCTTCTCACCCGCATGCCTGTGGCTTTCGTGATGCTGGTGCTGGGCATGGCCGGTATTGGCTGGATCAAGGGTCCGGCGGCCGCGTTGGGTGCTGCGTCCTCGATTATGTACGGGACATTTGCCAGCTATGCGCTGGTGGTTGTTCCCCTTTTCACCTGGATGGGCTACATCGGCTACCACTCCGGCATCAGCGAGCACCTCTACGACGCCGCAT
>JASFPY010000041.1:0-9483 GCA_050115755.1 Desulfobacteraceae bacterium
GCAGCGAGTCGGTTTTCGACGAATAAATGGGTGCGCCAAAACGCGAAATTTTACTATCTTTTTTGTGTTTTAATTATTATTCGGCAGAGTCTATCTGGCTCTGCCATTTTATTAGCTGGAGGAAATCACCGTGATCACAACCGAAAATACAGCCCTGGTGCTTATTGATGTTCAAGAAAAACTCCTGCGGGCCATGCACAATCAATCGGACTTATTGGAAAATATTAAAAAAATGGTCAAAGGCGCCCGCATATTGGGGTTGCCTGTCTTATGGACGGAGCAAAATCCGGCGGGGCTGGGACCGACCGTGCCGGAAATCGCCGAGCTCCTGCCGGATAAGATACCGGTGAGCAAATTCAGCTTCAGCTGCTGCGGCAGCGAGCCGTTCATGGAAGATCTCAAAGCGATTGACCGCAAAAGCATACTGGTTGCCGGTATAGAGGCGCATGTCTGTGTTTACCAGACCGTCGTCGATCTGATCAATCTGCAATTCGATGTCGAGGTTGTCGCCGATGCGGTTGCTTCCCGGAGCCCTGAAAACAGGTTCATCGGTCTTAAAAAGAGCAAGGCCGCCGGTGCCGATATAACCAGTGTTGAAACGGCATTGTTTGAATTGCTCAAGGAAGCCAAAGGCGACCGATTTAAAGGAATCAGTAAACTGGTGAAATAGCCGATTTGAAGTTTAACCCATGATCTTACCAGGCCACATGAAACTTGAGCCCGGGAATGACGATTGATTTTAGCGCGGCGACCAGTGCCTCGGCGGGCGCTTCCATTCCTGATTCGGATAGGCTTTTTTAGATTCTTTTTTTAGTTTTTCCGAATCGGCCGCGCAGGAAATGGCCAGTATTGCTGCGGCGACCAGGGCACCCAGCGATTTTAAAATTTTCACGTCAGGTTCTCCCGTTATTTCTAGAATGGTTTTGCAAACACTTCTCGTAGGCAAGTAATGCTGCCCCTATAGCCCCGGTTACCTGGGTCTTTTCCGACACCTCAATGCCAAGCCCGGTTTTGCTTTCCAGCGCCTTGACCACCCCTTTATTTTTGGCGACGCCACCGGTCATCATCAGCGGCGCTGACAGACCGATGCGACCGGCCATGGCGACCACGCGGGCGGCAATCGATTCGTGGATACCGGCAATGATATTTTCTCTTTTTTCTCCTTTGGAGATAAGTGAAATCACTTCTGATTCCGCAAAAACGGTACACAGGCTGCTGATTTTTGCCGGCGCATCGGCTTTCAGCGAGACCTCGCCAAAATCATTGATGTCGACTTCAAGTGCCCGCGCCATCACTTCCAGAAATCGTCCGGTGCCGGCCGCACACTTATCATTCATCGCAAAATCCTTTACGCCGCCATTTTCATCGACAACGATGGCTTTGCTGTCCTGTCCGCCGATATCGATAATCGAGCGGACGGCCGGATTCAGAAAATGAGCACCGGTGGCATGGCAGGTAATCTCGGTAACAGCTTTGTCGGCGATGGCAACACTTTTACGGCCGTAACCGGTTGCAATGATTTTATCTACAGCGGATGATTTTACCCCCAGACCGGCGACAATGTCTTCATAAACTTTTGTTCCGGCATCCTTTGCATTATAGCCGGTTAAGATCAACCGGTCCGAAATCACTTTGCCGTCCTGAACAACAGCCGCCTTGGTCGTTATCGAACCCACGTCGATACCCACGGTTATCATAAAGTCACCCTTCCGATTGTAGATTTCAGATTGCGGATTGCGGATTTAAAAACTTTGATTTCCATCGACCTTGCGCCTTGAGCCGTTGGCTCATTTTGTATAGCTAGCCGGATCGAATATCGATAATCTATTTACGAATACCCAAAAGATGAAACCGGCAACAACTTGTTTCTGACAACTGACACCCGAAACCCATTCACTTTTTACTTTTGAGCACCTCCATAAAGGCATCGATGCGGGTCTCAATCTGACTTTCAGAAAAGCTACGTTCATCAACCATATCGGCCTCAAGCAGCAGGGTCGGGATACCTCTTTTTTGCTGAATGATTTTCTGAATGTCATACTGACCGAGCGAGTAAGGTTTGCAACTGCGGTTGGAATGCATTACCACACCGTCAACCTCATATTTATCGATCATCTGCACGACATTTTCAGCCATTTCATCAACGCTGATATTGAGGTAAATTCGGGTATAGCCTTCGGCCATCGAATCCAAAAAATCATCTTCCTTGAGATATTTCAGTGAGCAGCACCAGGCTGATGTATAGGTATCCGCCACCAGGCAGGCGGCATGCGTCGCAAATTTTTCAGATAACCAGCGCATCCGGTACCAGACCGGGAGGTTATCCCATAAAAGTCGATACTTTTCAGCGGGTACGGCACCGATGCCAGCGTCAACCCGTTCCTGCATTTCTTTTAAAAGCGCCGTGTAGTAATCAATTGTAACCTGGGTGCCACGCAGAGTCACGATTAAGGCCAGGTGAAAAAAAGCGTCAAAGGCACTCATCGGTGACGGCCGGTGCATGGTTGTGTCCAGCACCGCCTGCCACAGGCGCTGGCCTTCGATGGCCAGTCGGCCGACTTCGGCCATGCGATCATGATCCACTTTCCTGCCACAGATCTTTTCCAAAAATTCAATATACTCGGTTATTTGTGCCCGTACATAGTTTTTGGCCGCATCTGAAAATTCCGTGTGGCAAAAGGGCGTATCCAGGATAAACAGCGGCACATCATAATATCGCGCCTGGACTTCGTACCATTTGAGAACCGTTCCGCAGATATTGTTGCAGCATATCAGCATATCCGGTCGGGGCAATCCGCCGATGGGCCCCCCATCGATCGGCGCACAACCGATATCCGAACGCGCGTACGAGCAAAGGTCCCGTGAATACCCAATGGCCTCCGCTTTTTCGCAAAGATCCACGCCCATTTTCGCAGCTCCGATCATGGCGCCGTGATTTTCCGGATAAACCGGAATGACATCCATGGCAATTAGCGGTTCTACCGGGCCGCCGCTGGTGATCCAGGCCACTTTTTTGCCCGTTTGCGCTGCGGTCTTGGCCTCGATGTAGTAATCTGTCATAATCTCTTTCATCTGCTTTACGCATCTGATCTCGCTTTTTTCCCGCCCGGGATCTTTGCTCTTTTCATCTGCTGACATTTTTGTTTACAAATTACCTTTCTAGAGGAGTTCTATGAAGGCCTCCAATCGCGTTCTGAGTTGCTCTTCTGAAGTCTGTTGATCTTCTATCTCCAGCAGCATACCGGGAATTCCGGCTCGGTCCAATAATTCTTTCATATACGGGAAATCAAAGGCATGGGGATCACAAAATTTTAAGAGAACAAAAATGACCCCCTGCGCTCCTGTGTTTTCGACCATCTTTAAAAGGGTTTCACCACGACTAAAACAATCCCTGTGTTTGGCCGGACAAATGACCCGATCAAAATAACGCCGGGCGATCGAATTCAATAGATCGCCTTTCAGATCTATCGTCCCCTCAAAATAGCGCGATCCGGTGCAGAAATCATCCCAGACCACAGTTCCTCCAGCTTCTTCTATTGGCCGATAAATCTCGGGCATGCTGCAGATCCCGCCGGTCAGCACCAGTCGTTTTCGCGGCATATCGGTTTCAGAAGGTTGGCTTTGCAGCAGATCAACAACCGCCGACAGCCTGTCGGCTAAACGATCGCGGTCCATCACCATCGACGCCTTGACAATTGCATGAAGGTCACGTCCGCTCAGCATTGCAGAATGCTCTTTTCTAATCTGATAGATACGCTGTAAACAGGTTCGAATTTGATTAAACGTTCGAACGGCTTTCGACAATTTTTCCGGCGAAATCTCAACTCCGAGCCCCTCCTCAAGATCATGATGAAATTTTTTAATGACGGATAGCATGTAATCTTTAGCGCTTTGGGTATTTAATTTGACCGGCAGCACCAGATCCAGATGAAAGCCGAAACCGGCATTTAACCGCCAGATATCGGATAATCTTTGAATAGAATCGCAGGTATGCGGAAAAACGGCGCCGTCTAAAAAGTCCAGTTTACCGGTGAGCGCATCATCGAGGGCACCACGCACGAGACTGCAGCTGTAAGCCTGCAGATGGCCGTCGGCCCTGGAAATAGAACCGCCGGCGCCCAGTATCCGATACGGCAGTGCACCGGCAGCCCATATGATTTCTTCGGGTGCATATGAGCAAAAGAAACCGACAACCCTGTTCCGGGTTTCTGTTTTCCAGTGTCTGGCGTAAGCGATCGGATCGTTGGCAATATCATGAAATTGTTTTAGTTCTTGCATGGGCTGACGGCTACCTGGATGAGGTTTTTAGACTCAAGATAATTATCATGGAAAAATTTGCGATGGCAATGGTGATCTATTTTCATTATTTTTGCTTGACTATGATACAATGTAGCTTTAATGTAGCTTTATTAAATAATGGCCTGGATTGCAATCCTAAAATTAAGAAGGTAATTTCAGTTAGTTATATTGCGGTATAAATTGCTCTTCAATAAATGGAAAATAGGTCCCCGAATTAAAAACCAAAACGAAGAGGCATTTCACCGTGGCGAATATAAAAAATCAAAATAAGAAACCGGTCGAGGATAAAAACGCTTCTGGCACTGAGACACCGAATAGCAAGGTGAAATTTGAAATATACGGTGAGGAAATGATCGAAAAGCGGGTAAAATCCAGTGGCAACAGCGGCAGGGTCTATCTGCCGCCCAATTGGGTCGGCCACAAGGTGAAAATCATCAGAACCGATTAACTTTCCCTCGATAAGGAATTTGCGTGTGGATAATTTTCAAATAAGAAGATTAAGAGTTGAAGATGCAGAGGCGATCACCCGGATTTATGCTGAGATTACGCGGCACCCGGTTGAACCGGATTTCAAAAGCGTTGTCGAAGAACATGCTCGCAGCGATGAGGAGGCCTGTTTCGTTGCCGAACACCAGGGCAAGGTTGTCGGGTTTATGATCAGTTACATTCTGACCGCTGGATTTGGTGAAACAAAAAGTGCCTGGATTGCCACCTTGGGGGTTGACCCCGATTTCATGGGCCAGGGAATCGGTGCCAGCATGGCTAAAAAAATATTTGAAATTTACAAGGCCGCGGGCATTGAAAACGTCTACACGACAGTCCGCTGGGATTCAACCGATATGCTTTCCTTTTTCAAAACCCTTGGATTTGACCGCAGCAGGTTTATAAATCTGAGAAAAGTCATCGATTAAAAAAGATCATCCTCTACCCCGCCGGGCATCTCACCGCGTTGCTGGAGATATTTCTGAATCAGCTCGCTTTCCCGTTGTGAAAACATCTTGTTCTCCTCGTATATAAACAGATTGGCGTTTTGTATGTCTTCCAGTGCCTTCAAAAGCGCTTGTCTCAAATTCGCCGTACCTTCTATTCTCAGCACATGGTGCGATTCATCCAGCAGCTTAAAGACCCCTTCGGCCCCCGGCACCTGGTTGATATGCTCCTCGTCAAAAGGCAGCCATGGTTCCGGCGGTGCGGGGTTGCAACCCAGTTGAAGGCGCAAATCGCACTGCAAACAGCGCCTGGCTTCCCGCAGCGCCTGATCATCGCGATACCCCTTTACAATCTCCTGGAAACCGTTTACACGGCTGGCGGGATCAAGCTCTGGCACATTTTCCCTGGACCATGAGGCAAATCCTTCATCACGTCCCAGATAAGCATCCGGGTTGCCACGGGCAAATAACACTTCATCGATATCGCCGGTGCCTCCCAATGATTGATCGATAGACGCAGCGGCCTTTCTTCCGGCTGTAATGGCTTGAATAATGGCACCCGGCACCTGGGTAATGTCACCACCGGCATAAATGCCTGGGACACTGGTCTCCATAGAATTCTCATCAACGACAATCAAGCCGCGATCGACCTTTATCGGGCTGTCATCCCCCAGAAACGAAAGATCGGCGGCCTGGCCGACCGCCACAATGACCTGATCCACCCGAATACATTCTTTGGTTTCGCCATACCGGGGGCAAAATTCGCCCTGCTCATCAAATACGCCTGTACATTCCACCAGCCCCAAGCCGGTCACGTTGTTATTTACCGAAATCACGCGATCCGGCCCCCATGACGGCATGATCTCAACGCCTTCGGCCGTGGCAGCTTCCAGAAGCCACTGGCTGGCGGGCATCTCATCCAGGCATTCCAGGCAGACCATCTTAGCATCAGTGGCACCGCAACGCAGCGCCGTCATGGCCGCATCCACAGCGACATTGCCGCCCCCGATAACGACCACCCTGTCTTTGAGTTTGACCTCCTCGCCGGCGGCCACCCGGCGCAAAAATTCGACCCCCCACATCACATCCGGTAAATTGGATCCCTCCAGTGCAATGCGCCGGCTGGTCCCGCCACCGATGCCTAAAAAGACGGCATCATATCCATCACTGATCAGCTGATCGAGTGTAAAATCTTTCCCCAGCATCTGACCGGTTTTTAAATCGATGCCGAGCTCAAGAATATCCTTAATTTCCCTGTCCAGAATTTCAGCAGGCAGACGATATTCAGGAATCCCGTAACGCATCATACCGCCGACGGCCTGCGCGGCATCAAAAATTGTAACGCCATGGCCTTTTTTGCGAAGATAAAAAGCGGCGCTCAGTCCGGCCGGCCCCGCTCCCACAATGGCAACGTTTTTACCGCTGTCGGCCTCGATCCGGTTTTCCTTTTTCCACAAACCTTTTTCGCCGTCAGCAACATACCGTTTCAAAGCACAAATGGAGATGGCTTCATTGACCTCTGCACGGTGGCAGGCTTCTTCGCAGGGATGCGTACATACCCGTCCCAGGACGCCGGGAAAGGGTACTTTCTCCCTGATTATGGCGTTGGCTTCATCCCGTTTCCCCCGGGCGCACATTCTCAGATAGCCGGGAATATCAATATGGGCCGGACAGGCGTCTTTGCAGGGAACAAGGTCCGCCTCCCGGGTTGCCGGCTCAACGGATTTATCGACCAGGGCGCCGGTGGGACATACTTCAACACAGGCCGTACAGAATTTACAGCCTGAATCTTCAAGGGTTTCAGCAAGGGTGCCCACCTGAACCTGTCCGTTTTCATCAAAAACGAAGCCAAGCGCCTCAATGCCTCGCATATGGCAGCAGGCCCGCACACAACGGGTGCAGCCGATGCACAGATTATAATCTCTTTCAAACAGGGGATGATCTTTGAATACCGCAAAATCGGTGGGTTCCCATCTGGGGGTTGAATCCGGGATACCGACATAGTTGGCAACATTTTGCAGTTCACAATGCCCGAACTGTGGGCAACAACGCTCATTTTCCGGTACATCGGCGGAACACGGCGTCCGGGGGCACCCTTCCTGCTGGGCACAGGTCAAGCAGGCATGGCGATGCCGGACCATGACCGGCAACAGGTTTTCCTGGCGTTTTTCCTTTACCCGGTCATTTTGGGTCATCACCACCATGCCATCCGCCACTTCAGTTACACAGGAATCCACTAGTTCGCTCCGGCCCGCGACCTCGACCACACAGATGCCGCAGCCTTTTGCAGGCTGTCCCGGGTGAGCATTCTCGATTTTATGTTCACCGTGAAAAACGGCTCGGGCAGCGGGGAGACCTCTGGCAGGCGGCAGGTCCGGATGATAACACAGACTCGGGATATAAATATTTACTTTGCGGGCGGCCTCCAGAATGGTCGTTCCGGCAGGAACCTCAACCGGCTGCCCATCGATGGTCAAACAAACCGTATCCATTTTCAATAACCTGCTATTTCAACCCTCCGTTTCTTATTCATGGATTTGGGTGTCCAGTGCCGAGCACATGTTAAAGTGGTTTGATTGGTTTAATTCGTTCAATTGGTTCGGGTTAAAGTAACCAATCCAACCAATGCAACAAATAAAACCAATTCAACAAGGGTTTGTGCGCAGAAACTGCACCTCTGCCTGGAAACTGAAGCCTATTTAAATCCATAAGGAGTAACAACCTGCTTCTTGCGCCCCTTGCCTTTCCGACACCTTGCATCCGCGAACAGGGCGGCACCTGCTGCACCGGCAATCTGGGTGTCCCATCCGGTTTGCAGGCGCTCGAGTCCCACCATGGGCATCAGGCGATCCATCACGCCGCGATTTTTCGCCATTCCACCGGTAACCGCAAACTCGGCTTTGACGCCCAGGCGTTCGACCAGTTCGTAAATCCGCTCGGCCATTGACTTGCAATAGGCGGCCAGAACTTCTTCTATGCTCCAGCCTTTGCGCAACAGGCCGATGGCCTCTGATTTGGCGTAAACCACGCAGGTGTTTGAAACGGCCGCAGGTTCATCGCCTTCAAACTCAAAAGACCGGTCTCCGACGTCAACAATCGGCACGCCCACCAGGTCTGAAAATACCTCCATGCCGCGCCCCGTCCCGGCGGCACATTTATCATTCATCAAAAAATTGCTGACCCTGCCCTTTTCGTCACACCGGATGGCCTTGATATCCTGTCCGCCGACATCCAGGATGGTGCGAACCCCATTGCCGTAAAGAAAAATGGCACCGCGCGCATGGCAGGCGATTTCGCTAATCGTTCGGTCTGCAAACGGAACGTTTACCCTTCCATAACCTGTGCCGATACAATAATCCATGCGATCTTCCGGCATGTCGGTTAGCGCCAGCGCAAATTTTAGCGCATCGCGGGCACTATCGGGGCTGTGCGAGCCGGTGCGCATGTTTCCGTAGGCAAAAATTTGTCCATCTGCCATAATAACGGCCTGGGAACTGACGGAACCGACGTCAATGCCGACCGTTATAAATTGGGCATCATTCCAATTCATATCCGGATTTCTCCAGTTAGACTCGGTCCAGCGCCATGATTCCCGTTTTTGCTCTTGGGCCATATCGATATTTTTTCGACAACGATTTTATTGGTTAACTGTTTTGTTCAGCTGCTATAATTGCAGCACCGACGGCAGCGCTAAATTCCGGCTCATCCGGAATATAGATGGTATCGACTTTCAATTCCCTTTTCAGGGCCGATATAAAACCCGGATTGTAACCCACACCGCCGACCATAACGATATCTTCATTTATGCCGATTCGGCGAATAATGGAAGCGATTCGACCGGCCATCGCATCATGGATGGCCTTGCTGATCTCCGGTTTCCCGGTCTTGGCATGAATAAGCCCGACAACTTCCGATTCGGCAAAAATAACACACTGGGCGTTCATGGGAATTTTTTTGTCTGATTGCTCGCACAAAGGCCCCATTTCTTCGACGCTGACCTCAAGCGCCCGGGCCATACCCTCTATAAAAGCACCGGCGCCGGCAGCGCATTTTTCATTAATCGCAAAATCCACCGGATTGCCCTTTTCATCAATCTTGGCCGCCCGGCTATCTTCGGCGCCGACATCGGCCACGGTGCGGGCATCCGGATAGAAAAAATGTGCGCCTTTAGCCATGGCCTTGATTTCATCGACGGTATCATCGGCCATTTTTAGAGCCTTGCGGCCGCAGCCCGTGGCATGAATCTTTCTAATTT
>JASFPY010000042.1:0-9446 GCA_050115755.1 Desulfobacteraceae bacterium
TTCGACGGTGATTACCAATAATGACGCTTGCAATATCCGCTCCGGGCCCGGAACGAGCCATAAAATTCTTTTCACCGTCGAAAAAGGAATCCCTTTCAAAGTCCTAAAACGCCAGGGCAGCTGGATTCATATTGAGCATGCCGACGGTGATAAAGGGTGGATTCATAAATCGCTGGTCTGGTAGCCCGTAGGGCTATTTAGCCGGACAGCTCGGCTTCAACGTTTCGACGTCATCTCTGCATTACAACTTCTAATCAATTGACAGACAATGCAGCGCTTTCACAACCAAACGAAGAATAAAAAATTAATTATCGGCGTGGGTTCAGCCCTGATTGATATCCTGGTTCATGAAGATGAGGCCTTTTTAGATAGAACCGGCGCGGTAAAAGGCGGGATGACTTATGTAAACAAGTCGTTTATTGACGAAACCCTTTTGCTTACATACCGGCCACCCTCCCTCGTTCCAGGGGGATCCGCCTGCAATACCGTCATCGGGATCGGCAAACTGGGCGGGGCGGCCCGTTTTGTCGGTAAATGCGGCAGCGGGGCAATGGGTGAATTTTTTGAGAACGATTTAAAGCGCCAGAATGTGGAAGCTGTGCTTTTGCGTTCAGGTTCGCCCACGGGTCGGGTGCTTACAATCATTACACCCGATGCCCAACGCTCCATGTTTACCTTTTTGGGCGCATCGGCTGAAACAAAACCGCAAGATATTTCGCAAAATTTTTTTACAAATGCGGCCATTGTCCATATCGAAGGCTATCTGTTGTTTAATCCGGAATTAATTATAAAAGTTCTTAAAACAGCCAAAAGCACCGGCGCACGGGTGTCTCTGGATCTTGCCAGTTTTAATGTGGTTAAAGAATCCCATGCGCAATTGCAAGATATCGTTGCGGCTTATGTCGACATTCTTATCGCCAATGAGGACGAAGCCCTGGCCTATACCGGACACAAAGACGAGGCCCGTGCCATTCGGGCGCTGGCTGCGGATGCAGAAATCGCAGTTCTTAAAGTCGGTGAGCGCGGGAGTTTCATTGCCTGCGGTGACCAGATTGCACCGATCCAGCCAAAAACCGGAGCGCCGATCATCGATACCACCGGAGCCGGCGATTTATGGGCAGCAGGCTTTCTTTACGGTCTCGTCAATGGATATACGCTGGAAAAATGTGGCGAATTGGGCTCAGCCTGCGGTTATGAAGTTTGCCGCGTGGTGGGTGCCAATATTCCCGATGCGGGCTGGGAAAGGATAAGGAAGCTGATCGAATAAAGTATTTGAAAATTAGCAGCAAGGTGCTATAAATCGGTTTTTTAGCAAAACGAAAATTGCCTAAAGTGGACTAAAGTGGGAAGTGACTGAAGTTAAGGCGTCGCTAGGCGACGTCTTTTAATATATGATCGTTCGACCCTGAGGCTCTCGACGGGCAGAATGCATTAACTTTAGTCACTTTAGTTCACTTATAATGAGCAGGGAGGTTAAATGGCAGCAAAGAAAAAAAGCCGGAAGCAACTGTTAAAAGAGCCGGATGAATTTTTAACATTTACCGGTAAGGCGATTTCCTTTGTCACCGGATATCAAAAACAGATTTCCTACATACTATGCACAATTGTGGTGATTGCTTTAATTTTTTTTGGATACCGGTTTTTCGCACAACGCGCAGAAACAAAAGCGTTTGTCCTATTGGGGCGGATTCAATCTAAATACGAAACGTTGAAAGAGACATCGTCGGAGACTGAGGCTTACAGCCAGGTATCTGAAGCATTTCAAAGCATTATAAAAAAATATGGCGGCAACACCGCTGGCAAATTTGCCCGGGTTATTTATGCCAATATCAGCTATAATACGGCCCAGTATGAGAAGGCCATCGCGCTTTATAAACAATCGCTCAGCGACTTTAAAGATGATAAATTCTTCTATCATATGATTTTAAGCAATCTGGGACATGCCTATCAACAAATTGAAGATAGGCAAAATGCTGCCGCTTATTTTGAAAAAGCCGCATCAGCAACAGATACGCCTATTCGCGAGGAAGCCCTTTTTAACCTGGGCTTGATGTATGAAAAATCAGGAGAGGATGCAAAAAGCCAAAAAATGCTACAGGAGATTCTAAACAACTATCCGGATTCCATTTATTCTGACATCGTAGAAGAAGAATTAAACAAATTAAAAAAATGAACCGTATCTTGGGATACGGTTCATTTTAATTAGAAGTGGTTTCAAAACCTCAGATCAGGCCCAAGGGTAAGGCGTCAGGCCGATCGGGAAAGCGCAGCATACATGAGTATGTGAGCATTTACTGGAGGCCTGCAACGCAGCCATTGGGCCTTAGATGGGGTTTTGAGACCACTTCTAGCTGACTTCCAGGTTGTACTTCTTTATCTTTTGATTCAAACCGCTTTTGCCAATCCCCAGCAAAGCCGCAGCATGGGACTGGACGTTATCGGACATTTTCAAAGCACGTTCAATCAGGGCTTTTTCGATCATGGCCAGCGTATCGTAAAGCTTCGCGTCCGCCGGTATGCCCTCAAGGTGCAGGGTGTTGTATACATTATCCTTAAACCCCTTGGGAAGATCCGACACCCGTATAATCTCGCCCGGACACAGGATCATCACCCGCTCGATCACATTTTCCAGTTCACGAATATTCCCGGGCCAATTGTAGTCAAAGAAAAGTCGATCCACTTCCTGGTCGACTCCGGTAACCGGAGCGGCGGATTGCCGCTCGGATGCATATTTTTTAATAAAATGATTGACCAGAAGACGAATATCTTCCTGGCGCTCCTTCAGCGGCGGCAAAACAATATGAACGACATTTAACCGGTAATAAAGGTCCTCACGGAATCGGCCATCCTGCATTTCCTGTTGCAAATCCTTATTGGTTGCGGCAATAATGCGGATATCCACCGATATGGTTCTAACCCCCCCCACCCGCTCAAATACTTTTTCCTGAAGCACGCGCAGCAGCTTAACCTGCAGGTTCGGTGACAATTCTCCGATTTCATCTAAAAAAAGCGTCCCGCCGTCAGCCAGTTCAAAGCGGCCCTTCTTTGACGCCACAGCACCGGTAAATGCACCTTTCTCATGGCCGAAAAGTTCGCTTTCCAGTAAATTTTCCGCAAGGGCCGAACAGTTGACGGCCACGATAGGCTTTTCGCGTCTGGGGCTGTTAAAATGAATCGATCGCGCGACCAGTTCTTTGCCAGTGCCGCTTTCACCTTCAATTAAAACCGTTGCAGCGGCGGGAGCGACTTTCTGAATGGTATCAAAGATATCCCGCATCTTTTTGCTTTTGCCGATAAGGTTGCCGAAACGATACTGGGATTCCACTGCATCACGTAAGCGCCGGTTTTCTTTGACCACCTGATACATGGAGATCGCTTTTTTTACATAAATAATCAATCGTTCATTGTCGAAGGGTTTCAAGACATAGGTGTAGGCCCCTTTTTGCATGGCCTCGACGGCTTTATCCACTGTGCCGTGAGCGGTCATCATGATAACCGGCAGATCCGGGTCGCTTTCTTTGATGTTCTCAAGCAATACAATGCCGTCCATCTTTGGCATCTTCATATCGGTAAGGATGAGGTCCAGATCAGATGATTTGTGAACTTCAAGCGCTTCGAATCCACCAGGGGCTGTCAGAACTTCAAAGCCCTCGTCTTCCAGGAGTGCACTTAAAATGGTCAGATAATTTTTTTCGTCATCTACAATGAGGATTGTTTCCATGGTGAGTTAGCATTATCTTTTCAAGTATTTAAAGGTTTTCGCAATTTATTGAATAACCGCGCTTTCGACACCATCCTCGTCGATACCATCGGTTTTCAGTTTAACCGGCAATTCGATGGTCACCCGTGTTCCACGAACGGGTCGATTGACAATTTGGATACTGCCGCCGTGGGATTCAATAACGTTTTTTACAATTCCCAATCCAAGCCCTGTGCCTTGCTCCTTGGTTGTAAAAAATGGATCCCAGATTTTAACCAGATTTTCGGCCGGAATCCCCTGGCCTTCATCATCAAAATGCACGGTTAACCAGTGATCGTTGGAGCTGATCTCAACCCGGATTCTACCGCCATCGGGCATCGACTGCATCGCGTTTATCAGAATATTTAGAAAAGACTGATACAGCATTGCAGAATCGGCCATAATTTCCGGCAGATGATTCTGAAAATTTTTTTTAATCACATAGCCCTGCTCTTTATTCTGGGCTTCAAGAAAAGTGATGTTTTTATCAACGACTTCTTCCACCCGGCAAGGGGCTATATTGGGACTCCTGGGTTTTGCGTAGTTGATAAAATCCGTAATGATTCTGTTCAAGCGGTTGGCTTCCTCGACAATAATATCGGGAAAGGTGTTTTGCGGATCGACTTCGGCAATTTTTTTCTTCAACAGTTCGGCAGAACTTCGAATAATGCCCAGAGGGTTTCGGATCTCATGGGAAATGCCGGCAGCCATTTCGCCCAGCGACGAAAGGCGCTCTGCATGAGCCAGACGCTCTTTGAGCCGCAGCCTCTCCATGGCGCGTTTTTGGATAATGCCTTCGCCCCTTTTAACGACAAAAACCAGTACAGCAAAAAGCGCCCCCATTAACACGGCGCAGGTGATGATCACCAGAATCTGAATCTGAAAAATGATTTTATAGTCTTCGGATATATCCTGCACAATTTCCACAACACCCAGAACCGGCCCCGTAATTTTCCCCAGCTGCGGTTCCCAGCGCAGGGGCGCAAAAGTGATCAGGCGAACCTCTTTGGGAAAACCCAGCAGAATCTGCAAAAAATTTCCTCTTTGAATCAGCCTGGAATTCCAATGACCCGATTTTGCCTGTAAATATCCCGTACCACCGTAATTTTTTCGGCCGATCAGATACTGGTCAAAACTATAGGAAACCTCATTGTCCATGCTGTAAATGTTGACGGTTTCAACCTTAAAGCTGTGCATGGTGCTGCGCACAACATTATCCATGCGTTCAAACTGCTCCCGATTGCTCAATTGGATCTTATTGAACATCAATCCCACCGGTATAATGAACTGTAAAAAAATTTGATGGTTCAAATTTTCGATCATTACATGGGCATAGTCCTCGCTTTTCTTGCGCTGCATGGATTTGACCCAGTGCGTATTGAGTAGCGAAAGAATGAGGGTTACCAGGAAAATAACGACAAGCCCGGCATACGCAAAATACTTGACGAGGCGAAAGGGCTTGATTTTGTCTTCTGTCAGTCTGGGGTCCATTGTTTGAAATTTCAATAAATTTAACAGCTATTCTTATTTCGACATCAGAATACTAATTTTTAAAGTCAAGTTAAAGCTTTTTCCACTCCGGTTATAAATTATTTCACAGCGTTTTACAAAAAATTGACGCTGAATGGGCAAAATTTTTCCCTGCTCTGTCAAAAAACCACCCTTCCTGGATATTCCTTTATGAAGTAGCACCCGGAAGTTTACACAAGCTACTATTTTTATTGAATAATAAATATTTTTGGTCTTGGCCTATTTATCTATATGTATTGGCGCAATACTTGCATCGAACTGTTTATAACATTGAACATGGAACATCGAGCACAACCCCATAGCCCTAAAAATTAAACGAAAACCGTATAAAAGGAGGAACGCGGGTCAGAAAAAAGTTTAAAGAAAGCACAGCACCTTGTCTGGCATTTTGACACGATCTTTAAAGGGTTTGGCTACCAGATATTGTAATTAGGATAAATTATACCACAATATAGAGTAACTAATTGTAATTATATATAATTCATATATAATTACCTTGACTCTAATATTATTCTGTGTAAAAATTTATATAATTACTGTCGATTTATCATTGAATCCGATTTAGATGACTATCGTAGCAATTAAACCCTGTATTTCAAAATAGGAAAATCCAGACCCATGGCCAGCAAAAATCGTGTAAAAGAAACCAGAGAGTCTTTATTAATGAGCAAAGCCGAGCTCGCCAGAGAAGCACGTGTTTCACCCATTACGGTCGCCCGCATAGAAAAAGGCATGCCTTGTCGGATGGAAACCAAACGCAAAATTCTTTTGGCACTGGGCCTGAAATTAACTGAAAAAGATAAAATATTTAAGGACTAGGAACACTCATGGTATTTGGCAAAAAGGAAACACTGGTTGGGTTGGACATCGGATCCAAAACCGTGAAAGCAGCCGAAATCGAAGAGTCCAAACGGGGCCGCGAGCTAAAACGATTCGGCATGACCGAGATACCCCACGGCGCCATTGAAGATGGAGCCATCAACGATCCGGAGTCGGTCGCCGATTCGATTCGTCAGCTTTTTAAAGCTTACAACATTAAAGAGCGCAACGTTGCCATATCCATCGGCGGCTACTCGGTAATTGTCAAAAAAATTGCGGTCCAGACTATGGATGAAGAGCAGCTTCAAGAAACCATTCATTTCGAAGCAGAACAATATATTCCGTTTGACATCAGTGATGTCAATCTTGATTTTCAAATTTTGGGACAAAACGAAACCAATGCCAATCAAATGGACGTGTTTTTGGTGGCCGCAAAAAAAGAAATGGTCAATGATTATATAAATCTGGCAAGTCTGGCCGGTCTGAATCCCTGTATTGTTGATGTAGAGGCCTTTGCCCTGCAAAACACATTTGAGGCCAATTACGACACTGAAGGTGTCAATGTTGCCCTGATCGATATTGGTGCCAGTAAAACATCATTGAACATTCTCAAAGGCAACAACTCCGTATTTATGCGTGACGTTTCCCTGGGCTGCATGCAGATCAACCAAAAAATCATTTCATTGATAGACTGCTCGTATGACGAAGCTGAACAACTTAAATTCGATCAGGGTTCCGAGCGCCTGTCGGCCGAAGATTTAAAGGGAATCTTTTCATCGGTGGTTGCCGACTGGTGCACTGAAATTCGGCGTGCCCTGGATTTCTTTTATTCCACCTATCCGGATGATCAGATAAAACGAATCATTTTAAGCGGTGGCGGCGCCAATATCGCCGAATTCCGTGAATTACTGGCGGTGGAAGCATCCGCTGAAGTGGAAACCATCAATCCGTTTAAAAATATCTACGTTGATGACAGTCGCAATGATCCGGAATTTATCAAACAGGTTGGCCCCCAGGCAGCAATCACCACGGGGCTGGCGATGAGAAAAGTGAATGACAAATGATACGAATTAACCTGCTTCCTTTTCGAACAGAACGCAAAAAAGAAAACGTGCGCCGCCAGGTGTCACTGTTCTTACTTTCATTGGTTTTGGTGTTGCTGGTCTTGTTTTACTATAATTTCAGCCTGAATTCTAAAATCGGAAAATTAAACAAACGGATTGAAACGACCAACAACGAGTTAACAAAGTACAACAAAATAAATAAAGAAATTGCCCGTATCAAAAAGAACCTTGAAGTTCTCCAGAAAAAAATGGCGGTCATCGAGCAGCTGGAATCAGACCGCTATGCGCCGGTGATTTTAATGGATACCATGACCCAGGTGCTGGTGTCCAAGCGGATGTGGTTTACCAACTTGTCGGTGTCTGACACAAAGGTAGACATTACCGGCATTGCACTGGACGAAAAAACGGTGGCGGATTTTATGGTTCGACTTCAAGATAGCGGTCTGTTTAGCAATGTAGAGCTTAAATCCGTAAAACGGACGCAAGTTGAGAAATCTAATCTGAAAAGCTTTAAGGTCGTTTGCACCAAAGTACCGCCTCAGCAACCGAAACAACCCCGGAAAAAAAGAAATACGAGGAAGGTCAAAGCATAATGGATTCGAATATCGGAACGCTTAAAGGCGCTGATTCTTTTTTCGCCAAGATCGAGCAACTGTCCAAAGTCCAAAGGATCCTGATTTTTTCAGGTGTTTTCATAGCGATTATCGCGCTTTTTGTTTTTCTTTTATACAAACCGAAATTGGCAAAAATCAGCGACCTGAAAAACCAGCTCGAAACGCTTGAACAAAAATTGACCGTAGCCAAAAAAAATGCGGCGAATTTGAAAAAATTTCAAGAAAAGATGAAAGAAGCCGAAGTGCAGTTTAAAACTGCGATGCGAGCGCTGCCAGAAAAAGAGGAGATTCCCTCACTTTTAACCAGTATTTCAAGATCCGGCCAAGATGTCGGCCTCGAATTCTTATTATTTGAACCCAAATCAGAGGTCAGAAAGGAATTTTATGCTGAAATTCCCGTGGCCATGCAGGTTAGGGGGGGCTATCACGATCTGGCCATTTTCTTTGACAAGGTCGCCCGCCTATCCCGAATCGTCAACATTAAAAATATTAAAATGGGCCGGTCAAAAGATAGTATGGATCTCAATACATCATGCACAGCCGTAACCTATAAATTTGTGGAACCCGCTCCCCCAAAAAAGAAAAAAAAGAAGAAAAAGTGATGTAAAAAACCGACTCACAATTTAACATCCTTCTTAAAAATGTGCTGAAACATCATGAAAAAAAATCTGATTATCATCTGTAACTTGGCCTGTTTGATTTGTTTTTTTATTGTAGTGCTGGGCTGTGACCAGCCGGCAAGCAAGCCGGCAACCCCGAAGATCGTGCGCAAAAAGATCCGTGCACAAAAGGATAAAAAGGCCGCTGCGCCGAAGGCGCAAACCGCCAAAAGGTCCCAACCCCTGCCCAAATTAAAACCCGAAGCCGGCGAGCAGGCCCCCGCATCCCAAAAGCCTGTGCTGGCAAAAAAATCAGCACCGCCTGCGGTAAAGGCCGCAAAAACTGCCAAACCCAAACCGCCGGTGAAGCCTAAATCCGATATTTCCGTCACCCGGGCACCGGCAGCCCGCGCGGCCGGAGGCAAACCCGCAACCAAACAGCCGCCAACGCCATCCGCAGAAAAAGCGACAGTTGCCAAATCGTCATCCCAGGATCGGCCGATTTATAACCCCAAAGACAAAATCGATCCCTTCGAGCCGCTTTTCAGAGAAAAGCCGGTCGTTGCTGTGGCCAAGAAAAAGCGCAAAAAGCGAGTACCCCGCACGCCCCTGGAAAAAATTGATCTCAGCCAGCTTAAACTGGTGGGCATTATACTGGCTTCTAGCGGCAACCGGGCCCTCGTCGAGGAATCCAATGGCAAGGGCTATGTGATCAAAAACGGCACTTATGTGGGTACCAATGCGGGTAAAGTCGTCAAAATCGAAAAAGAAAAAGTCATTGTCGCAGAAGAATATGAGGATGTTCTCGGCAATGTTACCCTAAGGAACAAAGAACTAAGACTTCCAAAGCCTCCTGGAGAATTTTAAGGTGATTAATTCATTTACCACCCGACGAAAGATTTTTTTACTGATCATTCTGCTGGTTGCCGTAGCGGCATGGTTTGGTGGATGCGCTTCCAACAAGGCTGCCGATGTTAAAGCAACGGGAGCCAAGCGTATTACCGGCATCACCACCAACGTGACCGCTGATTCGGTGGTTGTCACCATCAACGGTAATCAGCCGCTGACCTATACGGCGATT
>JASFPY010000043.1:0-9428 GCA_050115755.1 Desulfobacteraceae bacterium
AATCGATACTCAACTCATACTCAGGGACACCCTGTTCTTTTTTAATGCTGAAACCCAGTTTGCGGCCCAATGCCAGCATCTGGGTATTCTCGGCCAATACAGTCCCCATTACCCTTTGAATTCCGCGCTCTTCAGCAATGGAAACACATTGCTGCAGCAGTGCGGCTCCGATACCTTTCCCGTGCCAGGCATCACTGACCGCAACAGAAAATTCCGCTTCCCTGGGGTTTCTCCCGATTATGACCCGAGCGACCCCCAGCATTTTCTCATTTGTTTTTGACTCTGCCAGTGCCACAAGGGCAATATGGCGATCGTAATCGATCTGGGTAAACCGGGCGAGCATACTGTGCGGCAGACGTTTCAGGGGGGTGAAAAATCTCAGATAAATACTTCGCGGAGAAAGGGATTCAAAAAGTTCAACCAGAAGCGGGGCATCCTCGGGCCGAATCGGCCGGATGAAAATTTCGACCCCCGTCTTCGTTATGGTATGCGCTTCGTATTGATCGGGATAGGGGCTGATCACCAGGTGCAGAGGAGCCGGTATCTCAGACGGTCTTAAAAGAATTCGCGCATCTAAAGCGCTAAAGCCGTTCTCAGTAATTGCCAGCGGATTGATATCCAATTCCTGTATTTCCGAAAAATCCGTCACAAGATGAGCCAGGCGGATAATAATTTCTTCCAGCAGTTCCAGATTGGCCGGCGGGATATTGCGATATCCCTTAAGCAGTCGAAAAACCCGGGTTTTTTCAATGAGCCTTTTGGCTAGCAGGCGGTTCAGGGGTGGAAGGGCAATCGCGCGATCTTTAAGTACTTCGGTCAGAACCCCGCCCATTCCAAAAAGAATCACCGGCCCGAAATCCCGATCTTTTTTGGCTCCCAGGATCAATTCGAAATCTCTGTGTTTAACCATGGGTTGAATGGTGACACCCTCCAGCCTGGCTTTTGGATTGCAGGATTTCGCGTTGCGCATAATCTGTTCAAATGCTTTTAAGACTTCCTGCTCATTTTTCAAATCAAGCAGCACCCCTCCGGCATCGGATTTATGGGAGATGTCGCTTGAATTGATTTTCATAACAACCGGAAATCCCATACGTTTTGCTTTTTCTACCGCCCCCCTGCCGCTAAAAGCTGTTTCCACTCGGTTTGCAGAGATCCCATAGGCAGATAAAAGCGCTTTTGACTCAATCTCCGTGAGCAGGCCATTTTTGACCTTAAGTTTCGCTTGAATAAGCGCCCTGGCTTTTTGGCGGTCAAATTCCAGACGCCTGGGAAGTCGGGAGGGGACCTGCTGGAGGATATTGATATTTTGCGAAAATCGGTATATGTCCATAAAAGCCCGCACAGCCCGCTCAGGCGTATCAAAGGTCGGAATCCCGGCTTGATTAAAAACCTCCGTGCCCTTTTGCATATCGGCGCCACCCACCCAGGAGGTGATTATCGGAATTGATTGGTCTCGAATAAGATCCACTAAACCTGCAGCAGCTTGTGATGGATCCGTAAGCGCCTGTGGAGCGGACATAATTAAAAGACCGTCGATTTCCTTTGCCTGAATGCAAATTTTGACGACTTTACGATAAAGCTCCGCAGAGGCATCCCCTAACATATCGATTGGATTCCGCTTGCTCCAGAATGGAGGTAAAATTTCATCCAATTTTTTGAGGCTGTCCTGGCTGAGTTCGACCGGCTCATACCCGTAATCGGATAATGTATCAGCTGCCATTACACCCGGCCCGCCCGCATTGGTAATAATTGCCAGACCGGGTCCTTTCGGCTTCGGCTGCTTGGCCAAAAGTTCGGCACAATCAAAGAGCTCTTCAAATGTTTTCACCCGCAAAATCCCGGCGCGTTGCAAAGCCGCGTCATAAATTGAATCCTCTCCGGCCAGCGCACCGGTATGTGACGCAGCCGCTAAAGCCCCTGCCCGGGTGCGGCCTGCTTTCAACGCAATAATTGGCTTTATGCGGGATACAGCGCGTGCTGCACTCATAAACTTTCGAATATGGGTTAGGCTTTCCACATACATGACGATACTGCTGACTTCCGGCTCTCCCCCGAGATAATCAATCATATCGCCAAAATCGACGTCCAGCATATCACCCAGACTCACAAAATAACTGAATCCGATGTTTTCCCGGATGGATAGATCAAGAATAGCCGTGCAAATGGCACCGCTCTGTGAAACAAATGCCATCTTTCCCGGCAGAGGGACTTTACTGGCGAAGCTGGCATTTAGCTTAGATCGGCCGGCCATTACTCCCACACAATTGGGACCGATAATTCGCAGGCCTGACCGATCTGCCGCTTTAGTTATATCCGCTTCCAGCTTTTTCCCTTTTTCCCCAATTTCTTTTCCACCGGCCGAAATAATGACGGCACCGCCAACGCCACTTTCAGCGCATTCTTTAATTATTCGCGGCGTCAAAGATATTGGGGTGCAGATAACCACAAGATCCACCACCGTTTTAAGCTCTCCAATCGAAGCACAGGCTGGAAGGTTCCAAATTGTTTTGCGATTTGGATTGATCGGATAAATTTTACCAGCGAAACCGCGTTCGATTAGGTTACGCATCAAAGCATTACCCACGCTTCCCTGTCTTTCACTGGCACCGGCGACTGCAATCGAATTCGGCTGAAAAATTTTATCCATATTCTCAACACTCATCAGCACTGATCCCCTTTTTTGCAAATTGCGCCTGTTTCTTCTGGACATTATGATCGAAGGCAGTAGAAAACGTTTCTCGTGTCTTTCCATTGTGATCAACTATGTAGAGTAAAGATGCTTCCTTTCGGATTACGCCTTTGAGATGCTGTAAGCTCGGCGGGTCGATATCAAAGACACGGACATATAACCTGCGATTCCCTTTAACCGCCCGTTCATGGGTAGAAAGAATACTTGAAATACGCCCACCATAATCACGGATAATATCGGTGATCTTTTTCAAACGTCCTGGTTTATCCTCCAGTTCTATCCCCATCTGAAGCCCCTTTTTGCCGAAGCCGGTAAGGATGAGGATCAATTGGAAAAGATCGGATTTGGTAATAACGCCGACCACTTCATGCTGTTGATTTACCACCGTCAAACCAGAAATGTTGTGCACCAATAACTTTTCGACCGCTTCTTCAAAGGTACAGTCATCAGCAATCGTAACGGGATCCGGGGTCATTATCTTTTTGACTTCAATACCTGAAAATTGAGACCGACCATTTCCAGTTTTTTGGGAAGGGGTATTCGAAGCAGATGCGTTTTTAATATCCGAATCCGTGACAATTCCGACAAGCTGCCTGTTTTGCATAACTGGAAGCATGTGTATTTCATGTTTATTTATCAGGCCAAACGCATCTTCCACAAAATCGTCAATATCAACCGTTATCGCCGGTTGACTCATCCAATTCATTACCAGCATTCGTCAATTTCCTTTAATTAAGGGTGGTGTAAAAAAGCGGCTTTTAGGAAACAAATTCTCCTCTACCGTATAATCCAGACAGTTCTATCACGAGCAATATGGATGACTTTATTGGTCACGCGGCCAATAAAGAAATCGCGAACTTTCGATTGCCCTCTTCTTCCCATGACAATGGTGCCATAATTTTTCTGTTTCGCTTCTGCAACGATCGCGCCTGCACGGCTGGAGACACCTGTAACCAGTTTAGTTGTAACCTGCTGCGGTTGAAAACCATTAGCAATCAGCTTCTTTCTGGCTTTTCCTAGCTCGGCAATCATCTTTTTTTGCGTGATTTCTGAGAAATTTTTGGGTAAATGAATCTGGTGAGATTCTAAATTTCGGTTTTCTCTGCCCCGAATTACATTGATCAAATTCAGATCATAGTCACAGCCCGAAAGTGTCCTGTCAACGAAGTCAACCGCGCGCCAGGCCCCTTCGGAACCATCAAATGCGATCAGGATCTTATGGCCGGGAGGTTTTCTGCCGGCCAAAATAAGCGGAATGAAAGAAAGTTTTTCTATAAGTTTGGCCGCTACGCTGCCAAGCACTATTCCCCTTAAGCCTGTCAGACCCCGCCGTCTGGTAACAACAGCTTCATAGCCATTGCGGGCTTCGCCAATAATATCTCTCGCAATGCCCTTTTTTCTTTTCTGGATTTTAATGTTGATGCGTTCTGAAGCAAAACCGGCCTTCAACAAATACTGCTCCGCTATTTGCATGTACTGTTCAATTCTTTTCTTTTGCTCAAGCTCCCAGGATTTTACCTGCCTTACGGTAGAAGTACTTCTCGGATCCTTTTCAAGATCCCAGTATCCTTCAGGCACAGAATTAAAAACATGAAATAAAACAACATGCATGTGTAGAAACGGGTCGATTTTTGCGATGTACCTTACGGTATTCATCGCCCGATCGGATCCATCAAGCGGAACCAAAATTTTCTTTTTTGATTGTCGGACCATTTCAGCGCCTCCGGGCTAAGTCATATTTTCCGAATAAATTCTTCGATCATTTTGCCTGTGATCGATTCGATAGAGCAACAAGGCTTTTTCACTGAGGCTATCATTTAGCTCTTTGATCTTCTCCATATCAACACTGTGCATCCGAATATAGACCTTGCGGTAGCCAGCCGGCACGTCGTCGTATGAGGTGAGGATGCTGACCATGCGCCCCCCGTATATCCGCACAAAATCGGCAACTTCCTTAATCGATCCTGCTCGATCTTCGACTTGCAACCCGAACTGGATTCCGCCATTTTCAATACCGGTAAGAGACATCAGGACTCTGAATAAATCGCTCTGGGTAATGATACCGACGACTTCTCCGTTTTCGTCGACGACTGGAGCACCTGAAATTTTACTCTCCAAAAGCACCTGAGCTGTTTCTTCAACAGTGTAATCCGGCGGGACCGTGATCGGATCTTTGGTCATAATATCTTTGACTTTAACTTTTGTCAGAAGATACAGCAGTTCATGGATTTCCAACGTGGTAGCGTCTGAGGCAGATGCATTTTTAAGATCCCGATCCGTGACGATGCCGACGAGCTTACCATTTTTCATCACCGGCAGCCTGCGAATACCGTGTTCTTTTAACAGCCCCATCGCATCTTCCATCGAATCATCGGCATCTATGGTAATCACTTTTTTACTCATCCAATTTTTAACCAACATTTTTTGTGTCCTCCCTTAAGTCGAAATACTGTGAATTAGGATTAACAAAGTATTCTCGCCCTGATTTATAGCATAAGCTGTGCCAATTAAGATTATGTTAGAAAAATAAATAAATTTAATATGTTAGAATTTTAATCCGTTTAACAGAACAGCCGCTGTATTGAATTATAGAAATATTTCGAATTTTTTTCGTAAAATTTCTATCGAATAAACAGAAAAAATAATCTCAATTAACGCCGGATTGATGTGATTCAGGAAAAGAAAAAGGCACGATCAGCGCAGTGGCACAAAGAAAGGTAAAAGTCCCGAAAACGGCAACGCATTGACTCAAAGATGCCCTAGACGGTCGTTTTTTGTTATAAAGTTCCAATAAATCTCATTAACTCCTGATTCTCAAAAGCCAGATAGCTCTTGAGGTCTTTCATGGAGTAATTGATGAGCCTCTTGAGTCCCACCATAGAGCGCATCTTTCTTGAGGCAAAATTTTTAGCAATCTGAAGGGCAGTTTCTTCTAATTTTTTTTGGGGCACGACCTGGTCGACAATACCCAGTTCTAATGCATCTTGAGCAGATAGTTTTTCATCGGACATAAGGAATTTGCGAGCTTTAGCATGGCCCAACATGTTGCAAAGGAAAAACGCCCCACCTCCCTTTGGTAAAAGCCCTATTTTGAGATAGGGTTTTTGATAAACAGTGTGGGTCGCTATAATTCGATAATCGCAGGCAAGGCTTATATTTAAAAACAATGGAATAATTTCGCCACAGTCAGAATGGACAACCACCTTGTTAAAACTGACTATTTTCAGGATAAACTGATCAAAAAAATTGCACATTCGATGGATGGACTTGCAGTCAACTTCCGTGGCGATAGCATTTTGGCAAAAATCTATATATTCATCACTCCCTGTCTTTTCCGGACAATTCGTAATCACCAAGGCTTTAACTTCATCATTTTTTGAAATGTGGTCAAAAGCATCTAACAGCGGGTTGTTGACTGCCAGAGCAATTGCTTCAAAAAAGAAATTTTTGCCGAGTCTGATAATAGCGAGATCATCCAATTTCTCGAGCAGATAAAAGTCCTGTTTTTCATCGGTGGTCGTTTCATCTTTCATTTTGACTCTCCTAATTTTATGACTCTTCCGACGCCCACATCGATATAATTATTGCCATATCCAATTTTAAATAGGCGTCTGGCCAAATCTCCTGAACAATGGCAGGGACCCGCATATGTCACGCCCAGGTCTTTAATTTCAGTAATTATTTCTTTTATCACCGCCTTGCTTGTACCCGCCAAATGAAACCCGCCCGTTATGAGCAGCACATCATCTCTAAGTAGATTTTTGGCAGTTTTTATAATTTTTACAATTCCCGGGTGTGCACATCCGGTTATAACAAGGAGGCCTTTGTTAGTATGGATGATCAATGATTGTTCCTTTATCCACATTCCAAGCTCACCAGTAGAATAAACGCTTTTACATATCAACGCGGGACTCCGAATCACAACGGCCTGCACCCCGGACTTTATCAGATCATCCCTAAAGCGAGCTTGAAAAGACGCCGGGAAAAATACGGCTACGTCTTTGTTTCGTTGCAGAAGTCCTTCTAATCCGCCGACATGATCATGATGAAAGTGAGACAGGACAACAAGATCAATTTCTTTGGGGTTTATGCCCAGCTTATTCATATTTGCCAGCAATATCGTCCTTTTTCCACCGGTATCAAATAAAATTGTTTTTTCTGTTCCTTTAATCAGACAGGAAAATCCCCATGCAGCGGATAATCCCTCTTTATATGGGTTATTATCGTAAACGATTGTGAGGCTGATATTTTCCAAAGGTACTTTCGACATATCCAAAGATGCTTTCCACCTGACGGGCTAGATACTACTGTCCAATCGCACCGATAATCGGCTTCGCGCAATTTTCAGCAAAAAGTTTCCGCAACATTCGGCTGAATGAATGGCCCCCCCGGCGAATCATTTGTTTATAAATGTTTTTTGGGCTCCCCAAGTTTTTGAAGTAATGCGGATGTTCCGATATTCGGAAATAATTGACCTCGAAGAGCCAGAGAAATCCAGCCCTTCTGTTCAGACACAACTATGACCAGGGCATCACTGACCTGGCTGAGCCTAAGCGCTGCCTGGTGCCTTGTTCCCAGACCGAGCGCCTCTAATCCGGAAGCTGTTGGAGCAAAGGGTAGCAGGCAGCCGGCTTTGACGACACGCTTTTTTCGGATAAATACAGCCCCGTCGTGAAGCTCGCTTCCCGGATAAAAAATGCCTTCCAAAAGCGGTGCACTGACAACGGCATCAATGATGACACCGCCCTGAAGTAAGTCATCAAGGTTGTCCGTTTGCTCGAAAACAATGATGGCACCGTGGCGTTTCGCGCTCAGTCTGGAAACTGAGAGAACGACCTCTCCTGGAATTTTTATGCCTGGATCAATGCAACATTTGAAATGGGCCTGCAGGAAACCAAGCTCTAGCTGGTTAAGTCCTTCCCTTAACTCGAATACTTCCTGTAAGTGATTATTGAAATGAGAACATTGCTTCAGATAAGGAATAATTTCATAAAGATGATCCAGACGACTTTTCAGCTCTGTCAGCTTTTTCTTAAAACGCTTCTCTTCAACCAGTCTGTTCTCATAGCTTGACGGATTCATTGTTGTCTTGTTAGCTCCTTTTGTCTCGCCACCTGGCCACAAGCCTATGCCTTGGAAAGAACAATCGCCAGGGCCACTAATATGCCGGCTCCCAGCGCAAAAAGGCTGTATTTTTTATACTCGGCTTCTGCCAGTTTAAGCGTATTTCCAGTCTGACCTTAATGTACTACCAACGTTTTCATCGTTAGCCTCCTCATTTTCGATTTTTTTCAATTCCGCGCAAATTGATTGGCCGCTTCAGACAGCAAGGATTTGACCCGGTCCAATGAAATTGGGTATGGTTGAATTGGAATGCCCATCCAATCAGAGTATTCTAAAAATTCTTCCGGTTTTTCAGCTATGAATTTTTCCACAAATCCGATACCATCTAAAACAATAGCTCCACCTGTGTGCCTAGGAAAGTTTTCATTGGCCAGGCCCTTGTCCCATCCTTTGAAAACATGATGACGAAATTTAACCCACCCCGGGGTCATCCACCAAACCTTCTCACCACCAGCAATTTCTTCAGAAATTTGGTCCCGCTCGGCTTCACTGGCCAGAACGTCCATGCAATGCGTCGCCTGAATGCGCGTTACTTTGGCCCCCTGTTCTTCTATGATGGTTTTCATGGTGCGGGTGGGCTCATCGGCATTCACATAACAGAACTTGCCGCCATAAACGACAATGACTTTTTCGGATTTCTCTTTGGCCATGTCGATCCGCTGCAGCAACTGGCGTTCGAGCTCATGAATGTCTTCATGGAGACCCGGTGTTGAGTAGAATAAATGATCGGTATCTAAAAAACCGGTCTTTTGTAAATAGTTGAGCTCCAGGCTCAACGTACCGCAAGATACGATCGCGATGTTAGAAAAAGACAGTTTGTTCATCATACTTTGCTCCAATCTACGGGTGCTGATTTTTCCCCGCCACCTGGCGGTTGCCCTTAGGCCTGACCTCTCAGGTCGAACAGGACCCCGTTACATTGATTGACTTCACGACACCTTTCGATATCCAAGACTTAAAAATCATCATGTACCGTCAGGTCCGTCTCGCCTCTGGGCAACGGTATAATGAAGACGGGTTTACGTGTTCTCCGAAGAACCCGTTTGGTAACACTCCCCAAAAATGTATTTGCGACGATACCCTTTCCATGGGTCCCCATGATAATCTCATCGCAATCCAGTTCTTTTGCCTTTTGGAGAATTGCTTCTGCAGGATAGCCCTCGCATATTTCAATACGCTGCACCCGATCTGCGGCTTCGGAATCGTCCGCCAATTCTTTTTCGCTAAAGATTTCTAGCCGTTTTTTGACACGATCCCGCGCAACGCTCGCGCCTTTCTCGAAAATCTCTTTTGCTTGTTCCTCACCTACGATAAATCCCACTTCAATGTACATGGCCGAGGCAATGGGTTCAATAACATGCAATATAATGATTTTGGCGTCATGCTTGATCGCGGAATTGATGGCATAGCGAAATGCATATTCAGAGTTCGGCGAAAGGTCAGTCGTATAAAGTATTCTTTTAATATTTGGAATCATGGTTTCTCTCCTTTATATCCAGGACGTTTTCGCGAATTTTCCAAAACTGCGTGAACAAACTCTCAAAGCCGAAGCTATCGGCAAACAATACCCGTCATAGAAGGAAGGATACGCTGGACCTTGAGCTTTGGGGCCCTG
>JASFPY010000044.1:0-9401 GCA_050115755.1 Desulfobacteraceae bacterium
AGATGCGGTAAGATCGGCAATCCCGAAGGGTTTCAAATTAAAAAAATTAAAAACGATAGAATTCCTTAAAGATGGTAAAAGTTCCCCATTTTTTTAATTTGAAACGCTCAATTTAGGGAGGTTACATCTGGGATAGTTCTTTCTCATCAATGGTCTCGATTTCTTCAGTTGCCGGCTCGGGATTCGGTTCACCGGCTGATTTCGCAACGGGATTTTCCTTAGCCGCTTCTCCCCAGATATACCTGCCGTATTTGGCATAGCCAAGGACATTGTTGAGACGCGGGTCTGTATTTGAATCAACCGGCACGACATTTCCGGTAATGAGCGGGTGAAGATATTTGGCCAACTCGCGGCAGCCCCCGCCGGTCAAAATGATGGTATCGATATCCCAGTCATCGGCCCAGAGCCGGTCAAGATCATTGGCGATGGATGACGCCAGCTGGGAATAGACCTGATCCCTTATTTTTTCAAAAGAGAAGCCATGTCCGCGCATCTTTATGGTGCCTTCCTCGGCGGCTTTGTATAAGCGGTAAAGCTCGACGCTGACACCGCATTTTTCTCTTAGCTTGTTTGAAATCACACTGAATCCCTTTGAAATACCGGCATCGACGGTACGGCTGCCGCGGTCAATGTAGCGCAGATTATCGAGAATCGTGAAATCGGTGGTGCGAAATCCGATATCGACCACGCCAACTTTCTGGGATGCCAGATCTTCGTTTATTATTTTACCTTCGTCATTCATTAACTGATTTAGGATGCTGCCTAACGGTTGAGGCAGCATGCGGACCTTGTTGATATAGATTTCCCGGGTAACTTTATTGCCGTTATGGGAATGATAGGTTACGCTGTGATGACCGGTTAAAATTTCATTAAAGCGATCATGATTTTGTTTAAAATAACCGATGGGCAATCCAGAGACAACGTTGATGGGCACATTAATGGGGGTATTATTATCGAAGAAAAGTCCCGCGACCGTCAAGGCCAGGATTCTAACGTAATCGGCAATCAACCGCTCCTGGTCCAAAGTAAAATTCAAAACACTCGATTGCTGTTCGGCGAGGTCACCGACAAAATAGGATTTGCCGTCAATGGATACATGAATGTGATCTGTGGGGGCGCTGTCACCGAAATCCGCCCAGAATTGAATTTCGGATGCGTCCCCAAAAATTGATTTAAAAATCATGGTTTCCTTGCCGTTGGTGGCTTTGGTGAACCCAAAACCAATATCAATACCCAGGACTTCCATTTTATCCTCCATAGATATGGTGGATGATATCGAAATCAACATCCATATTTATAAATTTATATCTTATCAGCAACGAAAAGTCAAAAAAATACTGCCTCGGCTGGAAGGTGCTCGATTTTATATTCTATATAATTTCAATATATTATTAGATTTGCTGACATCAATAAAAGCGCCAATGGTGTCAGTGCGGTTATAATATTTTTTTGAATATTTCAAAGGAGATTGATTATGAAAAGTTTATCGAGGCGCGCGCTAAAATGGTTGGCACCGATCATCCTCACAATCATGCTGGGTGGCTGTTTGCCGACTATTCCCATTCAGGCAGTTGGAAGCGCTGCCGGTGGGGTTACGCCTTCAGCATCGGAATACCAGGGCGCAGGCAAGGGGGAGAGTTATTTTATCGCCCGTTATGATGATGTTATTCAAGCAGTCCTGAGGTCCGCTAAAACCCTCTCGATCGTATTGAAAGAGAAACAAGTTGATGAAAACCGGGCATCCCTCCGGTATGATGGGGGCAAGGAAAATAGAATAAACCTTCTCATCGAGCCCTGTACTGAAACCATGACATCGATTCGCTTCGATGTCGGCTGGACCGGTTCAATCGCCTTTGGGCGTCTTATGGCTCGACAAATCAATTTTGAGCTCGAAAAAGCAGGCGCCTTTCTGGTGGATTGGACGCCCGACAGGGTTGATTGAAACCACTTCTAATAAAACAGCATTTTTCTGAAGCCCTAACAAATCGTCCATTCGATCACGAATTCGTTTTTGACAATGGACGCAATATGGCTGTTAAAAAAATGGTGTTCAATCTGCCATTGATTCCCATCATATTCGACATTAAGATGATCCGTGCGCAGCACCCGGCTAATCCGGCATTTTGAAAGATCTCTCAGACCGATGCCGGCGGCCTTCAATACCGCTTCCTTTGCCGTCCAGTAGCGGAAAAACGTTGTCAAGGTCGTGTCGGCCAGCGCCCATTCGGCTTCATCAGCGGTTTTGCGAAACAGTGATTTTGCCCGAGGACAAATTTTTTCAATATCAATGCCGGTCGGCGACGGGCAGACCACCCCGCCAACATATTCATTTTTATGGGTAACCGACCAGTAAGTGCCATCGAAGGGCAGGGGGGCGTTGCGCTCATCTTGGGCAAGCGTGTCGAGGCGGACGTTGCTTTTTTGGGCTGACTGCTCAAGGGCTCGCCGGGCGTGCTGGCTGAGGAATTTGACACGTTCTTTCGGCGTCAGCGCTTGGGCAGTTTTCGGTACGGCCAGTATGACAGGATAAATGGTTCGATTGCGGATTGCGGATTGCGGATTGTGGATTGGTTTCATTTTCTACTGTTGTCTGTCGCCTACCTTCTGTTTTTTATGCTTTGTCCTCTGACCTCTGATTGTTAATACCATCTCATAGACATCGTTTTTCGTAAGGCCATATTTTTTTGCAATGGCTCTGGCTATCTCAGAAGGGCTGGTTTGATCCTTTTTCAGTGCTGCTTTTATTTCGCTTTCAACAACTTGAGCGTCAATCCGCCCTGATGCTTCGCTCCCCGCAACCAGAAGGGTGCACTCCCCTTTAAGGGCTTGCCGGGCCCGGATGA
Organism: Desulfobacteraceae bacterium; assembly: GCA_050115755.1. Lineage (GTDB taxonomy): Bacteria > Desulfobacterota > Desulfobacteria > Desulfobacterales > JAHEIW01 > JAHEIW01. The sequence goes on from JASFPY010000044.1 coordinate 2,844, forward strand.
TCTTTAAAATTTGCGAAACGCTTCCCCTTACAAATTCTTCATGCATTTTGGTCATTTCCCGGGCGAGTATCGCCTTGCGATCACCCATACATGCAGTAATTGCCTCCAACAGGGATAAAATTCGCCTGGGCGATTCATAGAAAATCAGCGTTCGGGTCTCAGCACTCAGTTCGGTGAGGAATTTTAGGCGTTTCGCCTTTTTTTTAGGGGGAAATCCAATAAACACAAATGAATCGGTGGGCAGCCCGGAAACACTCATGGCAGCGGTGGCAGCGGTCACCCCTGGAATCGGGGTTACCGTGATGTTATTTGCAATGGCAGCTTCTATCAAACGATAGCCGGGATCCGAAATCAATGGGGTGCCTGCATTGGATACCAGCGCTATTGTCGTTCCGTCTAAAAGCTTGTCGATCAACTCCGGGGTTCGCTTTTCCGCGTTATGCTCATGAAATGAAATCAGGCGGTTTTTTATGCGGTAATGGGACAGCAAGCTGCCGGATTTGCGGGTATCTTCGGCGGCAATCAGGTCGACTTCCCGCAGAACATCGAGTGCTCTCAGGGTAATGTCATCCCGGTTGCCGATGGGGGTGGCAACCACATAAAGCACCCCGTTTTTTTCAGCTTTGTTCGGGTCAGGCATAGGCGAGTTCAAAGGCATTTTTAATGATTTCCACCTGAGTTTTATCCTGATTTGAAACAACGGTTACCACGTCAAATCTGGCTTTGGCGGTGCTCTGGCCGGTGCTTTTCAGATAATAAAGGGCAACCATCGATATTTTTTTCTGTTTTTGAAGCGTGACCGCCTGCTTGGGATTTCCGAAATAGACTGAGCGCCTGGATTTGACCTCTACAAAAACGATGGTGTCTTTATCCTTTGCGATAATATCAATTTCACCGAGTCGGGTGCGATAATTGGTTTCGATAATCTTATAACCCGCCTTTTTTAAGCGGCGAGCCGCCAGCGCCTCCCCCTGTTCACCAAATTTTTGCTTCCAATTCCGCATAATAATTGTTTGTTGTCCGTTGTCAGTTGTCCGTTGATAAAACTAAGAGGAGCTATAAGCCAAATTCAAAATCAAGAAAAGAAAAAAGTTTAGTCCGGCGATCTTGTCTCTATTGTCGATGCATCTTTTTGATGCTTCCTGCGACGGAAAACGGACAACGGACCACTGACATATTTAAATGAATTCTTTGACGCCCCTGAACGTCCTGCGATGAATCGGACAATATCCAAATTTGCGAATTGCTTCTTTGTGCGCCCGGGTCGGGTAGCCTTTATGCCGGCAAAAATCAAATTGCGGATAATATTCGTGATACCTTTCCATCAGACGGTCACGGGTGACCTTGGCCACAATCGAAGCAGCCGCGATTGAAACACTTAAGGTGTCTCCTTTGGCGATGGGTTTCTGAGGCAGCCGGGATGGGATTCGGAATGGCCCGTCAATTAGAAGGCATTCGGGCTGGGGGCGCAAATTATTCGTTGCCATGGCCATTGCCAGCAATGAAGCCTGCAGGATATTAATTCGGTCGATTTCAACCGGGTCAACGATACCGATGCCCACCGAAATCGCGTGTGAATAAATTTCTTGATACAGCCGAAATCTTTTTTTAGCCGACAGTTTTTTAGAATCGGTGACCTCAGCGACCGAGAAGGTTGGCGGCAGAATCACAGCCGCAGAAACAACCGGGCCGGCCAGGGGTCCCCGACCGGCCTCGTCAATGCCGGCAATATCTTTAAAACCTTGTTCCGTGGCTTTTTTTTCGAAAAACCACAAATCCATAATTAGATGTCAGTAGTCAGATATCAGAAAACAGAATTCAGAATAATATCGAAATTTGCCTCCTGCTTTTGAGAGGTTATCATCCGTCATCTGAATTCTGGCTTCTGTTTACTGTCCTGGCCCTTTGGGATTACGTTAATCGACGCTCCTTGATCCTGGCGGCTTTTCCTCTAAGTTTGCGCAGGTAGTAGATTTTTGCACGCCTGACACGGCCCCGGGTAACCACCTCGATTTTATCGAGAGCCGGCGAGTGCAGCGGAAAAATTCGCTCTACGCCGATACCGTAGGAAACCTTGCGGACGGTAAACGTCGCATCTGTATTGCCTTTGCGCTTGCTGATGACCACGCCCTGAAAGACCTGGATCCGTTCTTTTTCACCTTCTTTTATTTTCACGTGGACTTTGACATTATCGCCCGGTCCAAAATCAGGGTGGTCCAGTCGCATTTGTTCTTTTTCAATTTGCTGAATTTTTTCCATAACTCCTCCAAAAAAAATCTAAACTTTATTTCAACGGGTCAACGCACAGGTCGTTTGTTCGTTGATATCTTATTGTTAACGTTAAATTGGTTAGATTGGTTCGATTGGTTTAATTGGTTAATGCGCTGCAGACTTAAACAAAGTCGATCAGACAAGCGTCATTTTCTTGTCCAACCAATCCAACCAATAAAACTAATCGAACCAATGAAACATTTCTAATTTTATCCTAATAACCGATCAAATATAATTGCTGCTGCCGATCGTACCGATAGATGGTTGTAGTCTGTTTTTCCCAAAATCGGTTCGAGTACATAATCGGCCTTAGAAATAAATTCTTCGGTTAAACCCCAAGCGGTCCCTAAAACCAAAACATGCGGCTTGCCGCTGGTCAACATGTCGCGTAATTTTTCGTTGCTGATGCTGGCCGGATATTTCCGCGCGCAGGTTGCGATCGTTATCGGATAGCAGCCTTCCTTTTCTGCGATCCGGTCAAGCGCCTCCGGCAGCGAATCATAAACACGAATCAGCTCGAGAGCGCTGCGCCTTTTAGGATTGTACTCAGCACCAATACCGGTTTTCCAATGCGATATTATCTTTTCGACCAGATCTTTCTGGTCTTCAAGCGGCGTAACGACCAAAAATGCATCCAGGCCGTATGTTTTAGCGGCCCTCGATATATCGTGTAAATCCAGGTTGGTCAAGGCGGATGCAATTGTTTCGCCGTTTTTATTGACCACCGGGTAATGGATCAACGCCGCATAAAGTTTGGGCATGGTTTTTTTCACCACAGAGAACACAGCGCTCACAGAGAATCGAATGTTGTTTTAAATGGAAAAATGATATTCGCTCTGAAAAAAGGTATGATATTTTATTTTTATTCTCTGCGTTCTCTGTGCCCTCTGTGGTAATTTTTTATTATTTCTTCAATGCGCCGGTGCCACTTCTTTAAGATATCGAATTGCTGTTTACTCAATGCCTTGTCTTTTAACAGGTCCGGCCGCTTTAACAAAGTGCGCAGCATCGCGGATTCCACGCGCCAATTTTCAATTTCTTCGTGATGTCCCGACAATAGTATTTCCGGTACCGCTTTGCCTTCAAAAACGTGCGGCCGGGTGTAATGCGCGTGTTCCAGCAGACCGTTTGAAAATGAATCTTTTTCGGCGGCGTCTTCACCTCCCAGGATGCCCGGTATCTGACGGGTGACAGCATCGATGACGACCATGGCCGCCAGTTCGCCGCCGGTCAGCACATAATCTCCGATAGAGATTTCGTCGTCAATGAGGTCGTGACTGATGCGCTCATCGATCCCTTCATAGCGCCCACACACCAGAACCAGCCCTTCAAAAGAGGCCAGTTCATTCGCTAAGGCTTGATTAAAAACGCGTCCCTGAGGTGACAGCAAAACTGTTTTTGCAGAAGGGCATTTGCGGTTGGCGGCGCGGATTGCGCCGGCCATTGGTTCGGGCTTCATCACCATCCCGCTGCCGCCGCCGTATGGCCGATCGTCTGTTACCTGATGTTTGTCTTCAGCAAAATCTCTGATATTCAGGGTTGAAGCGGAAATTTTTTTTTGATCGATCGCTCTCCTGATAATTCCGTGGCCCCAAAACAAATCAAACATTTCGGGAAATATGGTTAACACAACGAATTTCATTCTCAAATCAAAACCAACCGGATCGAAACGGAAAACTCGCGATTAAGTTGTGATTACGGCTCTTCCAGCCCTTCGGGCAATTCCACTCGCATTATTTTCGATTCGATATCGATGGAACGCACCACCGATTGAAGAGCCGGAACCAGTATTTCTTTGTCGGCATTTTTGACAACGTACACATCATTGGCCCCGGTTTCGATAATCGAAACGAGCCGTCCGATGCAGCGGTCATCTGCTGTGAAGACGCTTATGCCAATGAGATCAAACCAGTAATAGGTGCCTGCTTCTAATTTTGGGAGTTTTGCTTTTTCAATATAGAGTTCGGACCCAATCAGCGATTTTGCCTGATCGCGATCGGTTACTTCTTTAAAGGCTAGAAGCGCCCCGCGAGAATGCGATTTGATCCAATCAATTTCATAGCAATTGTCGCCGCCATCAGGGTGTCTAACCAGCAGGGTTGTGCCCGATTCGAAAATTTCCAAAGATTCAGCAAATGACTGAATCTTGCTGGTACCCCCAATGCCGTGGGCACCCACAATCTTTCCAATGAGGACGAGGTCCTTTTCGGGTGCTAATTTATTCAATAATTTCAAGGACAGTGCGTTTTTTTAGTTTGGCAGAAGCGGCGCCCAGTATCGTTCGCATGGCCCGTGCAGTTCTGCCCTGTTTGCCGATGACTTTGCCCAGATCCTCTTTAGCCACTTTAAGCTCCAGGACCGTGGTCTGATTTCCCTCAACCTCTTTAACGCTGACCTCTTCCGGATGATCGACCAGTGCTTGAGCGATGTAGTTGATCAGATCTTTCATAGCACCATCTCCTTTTTTTCCGGTTGAGAAAAAGGGGGGATGAACGGCTAAACCAGAACCCATCTCAAAAATGTCTTTTGGCCCAATATCTTTGTTGGTGCTTCGCTTTAAATCCTCAACATACAGCGGTATGCCTGCGGTTTAAAACTCGGCCCCGCCTCGATCTTGACCCAAAATCCTATTTTTGATACGGGTTCTAGTTATTGTTAGCAAAAAAGCCTTCCTTTTTCAAAAGGCTTTTTACCGTGTCTGACGGAATTGCACCTTTTTCCATCCAGTATTTAATTCGATCCGGATTCAACGATACCTCTACCGGATCCTTGATTGGATCGTATGTGCCCACCTTTTCCAGAAACCTGCCATCCCTGGGACTTTCGCTGTCGGCAACAACGATCCGATAAAAAGGTTTTTTCTTGGCGCCGTGTCTTGCCAGTCTAATTCTAACTCCCATTATGATTTCTCCTTCAGAACGGCAGCATGCCGCGTTTCATGCCGCCTTGATTTAATTTTTTTAACATTTTCAAAACCTGGCCATAATTTTTTAAAAGTTTGTTTACCTCCTGGACCCGGGTTCCGCTTCCTTTGGCGATTCGTTTGCGGCGGCTGCCGTTAATTATAGAATGGTTCCGCCTTTCCTGTGGTGTCATGGAATTGATAATTGCCTCGATTTGGACAAACTCCTTTTCATCCACCTGCAGGTTTTTCAGCTGTTTCATTTGCCCCATGCCCGGGATCATTTTTATCAGATCAGTAATGGACCCCATCTTCCGGATCTGAACCATCTGGTCACGGAAATCCTCCAGCGTGAATTGGCTTTTTCTGAGTTTTTCCTCGAGCGCTGCGGCCTGTTTCTGATCAACGGCATCCTGGGCCTTCTCGATCAGGGTGAGAACATCTCCCATGCCCAAAATACTGGAAGCCATGCGGTCCGGATGAAATGCTTCCAGATCACTGAGCTTTTCGCCCACACCGATAAACTTGATCGGCTTGCCGGTTATGGATTTGATCGAAAGCGCCGCTCCGCCACGGGCATCGCCATCCATTTTGGTGAGCACCACACCGCCCAGATCGAGGGTCTCATTAAATGATTTGGCGATATTGACCGCATCCTGGCCGGTCATGGCGTCGGCCACGAGCAGGATATCGGCCGGCATGATGGTTGTTTTAATATTGACCAGCTCGGCCATCAATTCATCATCGATATGCAGGCGCCCGGCTGTATCCAGCAGCAGAGTATCGCATCCTTGCTGGTGCGCGGCTGTTTGAGCCTCCTGACAGATTTGAACCGGATTCTGGTCCGTGCGGGACGGGAAAACCGGCACATCCAGCTGATTACCCAGCTTTTGAAGCTGTTCGATAGCCGCCGGGCGATAGACATCCGCCGGGACCAGGTAGGGCTTACGGCCTTTTTTTCTTAAAAATACAGAAAGTTTACCTGCCGTGGTTGTTTTACCCGAGCCTTGAAGGCCGACGAGCATCACCGGCACCGGGCTTTTTCCCGACAGATTCAGTTGCTCATGACGGGCGCCCATTAATTCCGTCAGGGTTTCGTTGACAATTTTAATGACCTGCTGACCGGGTGTCAGGCTTTCCAGGACCTCCTGTCCCATCGCCCGTTCTTTGATGTCGGCAATAAAGCTTTTGACGACTCGATAGTGGACATCGGCTTCGAGAAGGGCCATGCGAACTTCTTTCAGCCCTTCCTCGATATTTTTTTCTGTTAATTTGCCACGCCCTTTAAGCTTGCGGAATATGGTATTTAGTCTATCGCTCAGGCTGTCAAGCATGGTTTTACCCGGTTAAGATTATAAAACCTTGAAAATATAATTTAAAAAATG
>JASFPY010000045.1:0-9388 GCA_050115755.1 Desulfobacteraceae bacterium
AGTGCTTTTCTGCATTCGGCAACAATGGTCAAAGCCGGCATTTATCTGCTGGCGCGGTTTCACCCCATCCTGGGGGGCACTCCCGCCTGGATGGGGACATTGGTCATCATCGGAGGCATTACGGCTCTGGTGGGATCGGTGCTGGCCATAAGAGCCTCCGACCTTAAGCGAATTCTGGCATTTACGACGATAATGGCGCTGGGCATTCTAACGATGTTTCTGGGGGGAAAAACGACGCCTGCGCTGACTGCGGCGATGACCTTTTTGATGGTTCATTCTCTTTACAAGTCGAGTTTGTTTTTAGTCGCCGGAATTATCGATCATCAAACCGGGACCCGCCAGCTCGATCACATCGGAGGGCTTTTGAAATCCATGCCGATCACCGCACTGGGTGCGGCAACCGCTGCGCTTTCGATGTCCGGCTTCCCGCTTTTTTTTGGTTTCATCGGCAAGGAGATCATGTACAAGGGTGCCCTAACGGAAAACGTTTTTCCCGTTTTTGCCACCAGCGCGGCGCTTGTGGCCAACGCCTTGATGACCGCCGTTGCGGGTCTGATCATCATCAAACCTTTTTTGGGCGCCGAGAAAAAAACCCGGCTGATCCCGCGCGAGGCACCCTGGACGATGTGGCTGGGCCCGGTTTTTATGGGAGGCCTCGGCGTGGTTTTCGGTATTGTTCCCGACTGGATCGGGCACTGGCTGATCAGGCCGGCCGTGCGGGCCTTTCACCCGTCCACGGAATATATTCAGCTGAAATTATTTCATGGAATCAACGAACCCCTGCTGTTAAGCATTGCCACCCTCAGTCTGGGAGCCTTGCTTTATCTGCTCAGAAAACCGTTGCAGCAGACCATCGATTACGTTTTAAGGCAAATGCCGATCCGATTCGAGCACCTCTATACCGGTGGACTCGAGGGTATTGCAAAAATTGCCAGGATGCAAACCAGCATACTGCAAAACGGCTCTTTGCATCGCTATTTGAGCATCATCATCGGTTCGGTGATATTGGGTGTTGGCCTGCCCTTTGTGTTTCGTTACATCCCTTTCGATTTTGTTCGACACCCCTATCCATCACTGTCCGCCTGGCTGCTTGGCGGGATCATTGTTGTTGCCGTTGTGGCGGTCGTCGCGACAAAGATGCGCCTGCTGGCAATTTGCAGCCTGGGAGTTGTCGGTGCCGGTATTGCCATGCTGTTTTTAATTAATGGCGCTCCGGATGTCGCCCTAACCCAGTTACTGGTAGAAACGCTGACCGTCATTATTGTCTCACTTGTTCTGTTGCGTCTGCCGCGGTTAGATGCACGTAAAGCTCTACTTTCAGCCGGTAAAACATGGAGCGCAATATTGGCTGTCGCAATTGGGGCGCTGATCACATCCCTCATTTTGGCCGTCAACCAGACGCATTTGGAGCGATCATTGACGGATTTTTTTGAAGCCAACAGTTATATTGCCGCCCACGGGCGCAATATTGTCAATGTGATCCTGGTCGACTTCCGCAGTTTGGACACCCTGGGCGAGATCACCGTCGTGGCTTTGGCAGGGCTGGCGAGCTATGCCCTGATTCGAAAGCGAAAGGTTCAATAATGCCTTCAATAATTCTGAAAACGGCAACGCGACTGCTGGTCGGGCTGATCTTGACTTTTTCGATCTATCTGCTGCTGCGCGGTCATAATGCCCCCGGAGGCGGGTTTGCTGCTGCTTTGGTGGCCGGCACGGGATTTGCGATGTTTGCCATCGCCGAAGGACCCGCGGTGGTTCGACAGGCGATTCGCATTGCTCCCCAAACGATCGCCATGAGCGGTTTAGGCCTGGCGCTGGTTTCCGGACTTGTTGCACCGTTGACCGGCCAGCCGTTTTTTACCGGTATCTGGTGGATCTGGGCAAAAGGGCAGGCTTCGGAGCTGGCCATCGGAACCCCCCTGTTCTTTGATTTAGGCGTATATTTTGCTGTGCTGGGAACGATTTTAACCCTGATTTTGGCCTTGGAAGAAAATTAAGATGCAAACCCTTTGCGCGATATTGGTGGGCGTAATGGTTGCCGGCAGCGTCTATTTGATTTTAGACCGCAATCTGATTCGCTTTATCTTTGGATTGGTCTTGGTCGGCAATGCGATCAATCTAATGATATTTACGGTGGGCGGTCTGGAAAGCGGGCGCCCGCCGATCATTCCCAATCAAACAATGGCAGTTCAGGAACCCTTCGCCAATGCGCTGCCCCAGGCCCTGATCCTTACGGCGATTGTCATCGGATTTGCGCTGCTTTCCTTTATCTTTGTTCTTTTTTATCGCGCCTATCAGGATTTGGGAACCGTCGATACCGAGTCCATGCGAATCGCCGAGGGCGGAACCGATCATCAGCCCCCGACGGCAGGGCCGACAGAAGGGGGATCGGCATGAACGGATTGCTGATATGGCCGATCCTGCTGCCGCTGGCCGGCGGCGTGACAGCCATATTCGTTAAAACAGGGCCCAGGCGATCCTTCTACGTGGCGCTGACCATTGCCGGATTCCACACCCTGGCCGGTGCTTTGCTCTTATGGCATGTCCATCTCAACGGCATTATCGCAACCCAGATCGGCAACTGGCCCGCACCATTCGGAATTACGTTTGTGGCAGACCGTCTGAGTGCCGTGATGGTGATGATCACCGCGATCATCAACCTGGCGGTGACATCCTATTCGAAAGCCGACATTGATTCGTCATTAATCCGTAGCGGATATTACTGCCTTCTGCAAATCCTCGTCTGTGGTATTTGTGGCGCGTTTTTAACCGGCGACATCTTTAATCTCTACGTCTGGTTCGAAGTCATGCTGATGGCATCCTTCGGGCTTCTGGTACTCGGGCAAAGCAAGGCCCAGCTGGACGGCGGCGTCAAGTATGTGGTTATCAACCTGTTGGCCACCTTACTGTTTTTGACGGCCATCGGGCTCCTGTACGGTTTGACCGGCACACTGAACATGGCCGATCTGCATGAAAAGGTCCCGTTGATTGCAAACCGGGGCTTGCGGACAGCAATCGCCATGTTGTTTTTGGCAGCTTTTGGCATAAAGGCGGCATTGTTCCCGTTATTTTTCTGGTTGCCGGCGGCATACCATACGCCGCCGGTTTCGGTCTCAGCCATTTTTTCCGGCCTGTTGACCAAAGTCGGAATCTATGCCCTGATACGTGTGTTTACACTGGTTTTCAGTGTGGATATGGCCTATTTTTATATGTTGTTGCCGGTAATGGCAGCATTGACCATGATCACCGGTGTACTGGGGGCTGCCGCGCAAAATGAATTCCGCCGCATTCTTTCTTTTCATATCATCAGCCAGGTGGGATACATGTTGCTGGGACTGGCGCTCCAGACGCGTCTCGCCCTGGCCGGCACTGTATTTTACCTGGTTCACCATATAATCGTGAAAGCCAATCTGTTTTTGGTCAGCGGCGTTGTAAAGCGATTACAGGGTTCCTTTGAGCTGGCGCAGCTGGGTGGCATTTATCGCAGCCATGGATGGATCGCTTTTTTGTTTTTCATCCCGGCCTTTTCCCTGGCCGGTTTCCCACCCCTGTCCGGCTTCTGGGCCAAAATGATTCTGATACGTGCCAGCCTCGACATTCATGCATACTGGCTCGCTTTCGTTGCAGCCGCTGTCGGGTTGTTGACGGTTTATTCAATGACCAAAATCTGGGCGGAAGTATTCTGGAAATCCACCCCCGAGACACATGAGGTTGCAGAACCCATGACCGCCCGTAATATCTCGGTCTGGATGCTGGCTCCCATAGCCGCTTTGGCGATGTTGACCATAATCATCGGTCTCGGAGCAGAGGTTGTTTTTCGATTTGCCCTTCAGGCAGCCGAGGAACTCAAGCATCCCGAATATTATGTCCATGCCGTCCTGGGAAAAAGATAATGAATTTATTTCTGCTGAACATTTTTTTAGCTCTTGGTTTTAGTGCCGTTGTGGGCCAGCTCAACCTGAGCGGTTTTGTAGCGGGATTCATTGTAGGGTATATCGCCTTGTGGCTGACGAAACCGCTCTACGGCAAAACGCGCTACTTCGAGCGCCTGCCGAGGGTTTTGGCGTTGATCGGTTTTTTCGGCAAAGAGCTGCTGGTTTCAAATTTGAAAGTTTTGTGGGATGTGATCACCCCGCAGCATATCAGCCGCCCCGGCATCATTGGTATCCCGCTGGATGCCCGCACCGATGCAGAAATTATGCTGGTGGCCAATCTCATATCGTTAACCCCCGGCACCCTGAGCCTGGATCTATCCGAAGACAGGCGGGTATTGTATATTCACGTCATGTTTCTCGACGACATCGATAGCACCCGGCAGCAAATCAAACAGGGGTTGGAGCGACGTGTTTTGGAGGTGATGCGCTGATGTTTGCCGAAAGTGCACTTGTCGTCTTCGCGGGTCGGTTTACGCTCGGGGTGTTGCTGGTGAGCATTTTTCTGGCATTGGTGCGGCTTATCAGAGGGCCCGATGCGGCAGACAGGATCGTTGCGCTGGATCTGGTATCGGTGCTGATCGTCGCTTTTTTGGCAGCCTATTCGATTGTTTCCGGCGAAACGTCCTTTCTGGATGTAGCCATCGGTTATGCGCTAATTGCTTTTCTGGGTACCGTGGCCCTGGCGCGTTTTTTAATGCGTTCGGCCCTAAAAAAATCCAAAGGCTCTAATTCAACAGATAAAACCGCTTATGATAAATGAAATTGTCACCGCCCTGTTGCTGGTTTTAGGCAGTCTTTTTTCTTTTGTCGCTGCTCTGGGAATGCTCCGTTTGCCGGACACGGTGATCCGCATGCACGCAGCCACAAAGGCCGGTACGCTGGGAGCCGGACTCATCCTGATCGCAGAAGCTTTCTTCTACGCCGAGTCGGGCATTACGTTCCGAGCGCTGGCGGCGATTATGTTCTTACTGCTGACCGCCCCTGTTGCCGCCCATCTGATCGGGCGTGCGGCCTACTACAGCGGTATCAAATTATGGAAAAAAACGTGGATCGATCAACTAAAAGATCGCTATCCACACGGCGATCGTCCCGAACAGACCGGCAGGTGAACAACTTAAACTGGCGGCAATTGTCCGGATGCATTTTTGAGATAGCTTGCGGTATACGGGTCGCAAACACAGGGTATTGAATCTCAAGGGACAATCCACAGGGCGCCGTTTGAAAACTTGTTGATGAGATAGCGACTGACGCTTCCGGTAAAAAACTTCCTGTTCATTCCGCGGCGTCCAACGACCAAGGTGCCGAAATTGCTCTGCTGATATTCATCCAGCACCGCTTTGCCGATTCTGAATACACCTTCCCTGAATTTGAAATTGATCTGATTTTCCTCGATTCCGGCTTCATGGAGTCGTTTTTTAGCGTGGGACAAAAAATTGTAGATTCATTCTTTGTCCCCCTGCCGGATAATTTCTTCGAGCGCTTCGGTATCCGCTTCCTCGAAGTCAACCGGACAAAAATCTTTCAATCGGGGCGTCACATGAAAGAATGACAGCCTGACATCGCTGTTGCCCCCGATGATAGAAGCCAGATGGTCCACGGCCTTGAAGGAATCCTCCGAACCGTCAACAGCGATCATGATATCTCCGGAAGATCCGTGCTCGTCAACCAGCCAGATGGGGGTATCCTTCGAATTGTTCACAATATTGGCACTCACGCTTCCAATGAAGACTTCTTCCAGGCCAGAAAGCCCCCGCCTTCCCAGGATAACGGCGTCATAGTGCCCCGCGTAACTGAATTCCAGGATATCTTTGGCCACACCGAGCATCCGGGGCTGGGTTTCTAATTCAAGAGCACTTTCAGCAATCCCTGCCGCCATCATCTGGTCCTTGTATTTTTCAAGGAGGCGCTGGGCCGCATCTGTATTTTTACGATTCACCTTTTCGAGCTCTGCAGAGGCTTTGGGGCTTTTTTTGGCTTCATCCAGCAGATATTCTGAAATGGTGGGTTGAATGTGCATGAGGGTAAATTTGATATCCTTCAGCAGGTTATGGATGCCGATTGCATAGCGCACGGCATTATTGGATTGTCTCGAAACATCGACTGCAATCAAAATTTTTTTTTGCATAATTTACCTCCTCGGTTCAGCTTTTGATCTATATTTAAAGCAAATATTGGATTTTATTTTGAGTTCATATTTTCTTTCCCGCTGAGAATCAACCCCTTTTTAGTGCTGGCGGGTCATTCTTTTTTGATCATCCGTTTGACATAATGCGCTGATGATTAGGGCAGCCTCAATTTGCTTTGGCTTCATCCGCACAGGCTTCGGCTTGATTTTTAATGGCAGCCATCAACTCGCGGGTGAGGCGATGGAGGCGTTTGGGGATAAAAATGAGTTTGCTCAACCACAGCAAGGGGCCGTGAAATGATTCACTGCTGACCAGGCGCACCGCGCCTTCTTTTTCTTCAAAGATAAAGCTGTGCACTGCCTTAACGCCAAAACGGCTTCCCTCCCAGATGACTTCTTTGCCCGGCTTACACTTGGTTATGGTGGGCATGACCTTAATCGGCAGGTAATAGGGCCGCATTTGAAAGCTAAAGCAGGTATTTTCTGCCATACCATCGCCGCTAACGATGCAACAATTTTCGCAGACCAGATTCCAGCTCTGCCAGTCTTCCATGGTCGAAAAAACGCGCCAGACTATCCGCAGCGGCGCCTGAATTTCAACACTTTCTTCGATGATCATCAGCTTTTTCTCCTGAAATCAATCGCTGCGTCCGAGTTTACGCTTTATGCAGGCGAGAAGTGGATTCAAACTCTCAGATCAGGTTCAAGGGCCCCGCTTTATAAAGCGGGAAGATGGGATTTTGAAACCACTTCTACGGTCTGTTCGGCGATCTCGAGTTCTTCGTTGGTTGGAATCACAAGAACTCTGACACTGCTGCCGTGCTTTTGAATCTCAAACGCTTTTTTTGATTTCCGGTCATTCTTCTCAGGGTCAACCTCAATACCCAGGTGCGCCAGTCCCTGGCAGACACCGGCCCGGATAAAAGTTGAGTTTTCACCGATTCCCGCTGTAAAAATCAGCGCATCGAGTCGACCTAAAACGGCATGATAAGCGCCGATATACTTTTGGATGCGGTAACAGAACATTTCAAGTGCCAGTTGTGCCTGCGAATTGCCCGCCTGAGCAAGCGTTTCAATCTCTCGCATGTCATTGACATCGCAGATTCCCTTTAAGCCGCTTTCCTTGTTCAATACGGATTCCACTTCATCCCGGCCCAGGCCGGTTTGTCTTTCCAGGTAAAAGACAATCGCTGGATCGATATCACCGCTGCGGGTTCCCATGATCAATCCCTCCAGGGGGGTCATGCCCATGGACGTGTCGATACTTTTACCTTCTTTGACCGCTGTTGCGCTGGCGCCGTTTCCCAGATGCAGGCTGATTAGATTCAAAGAATTCAATGGGCGTGCGATTATCCTGGCGGCCTGTTTGGCGACGTAATGGTGAGAGGTGCCGTGGAAGCCATAGCGGCGCACATGGTGCTTTTCATAAAGGTTCTGCGGGATGGCATAGCGGAACGCATGCTCCGGAATCGACTGATGAAAGGCCGTGTCAAACACCGCCACCTGAGGCACCCGGGGAGCGCTTTGCATGACAACTTCAATACCCAGCAGATTGGCCGGGTTGTGAAGCGGGGCCAGCGGAATGAGTTGTCGAATGGTGTCGATGACTTTCTTATTGATGAGCGTCGGTTGCGTAAATTTTTCGCCGCCGTGGACCACCCGGTGACCGATACCCGATAGTTCGCTGATATCCCGCAGAGCGCCCGATTCACCCAGAACGGTTCCGATCAACTCAAATCCCGCCTGATGATCGGCCACCGCAGCGGTTTTCTCAATGGCATCCATTTGCCCCTGCGCGTTGCGGGTATGATGGGTAAGCCGGCTTTCGGCTTCGCCGATTTGTTCCAGAACACCGGAGGCCAGCACCGTCCTGGCCGTCATGTCAAAGAGCCGGTACTTTATCGATGAGGAGCCTGAGTTGATCACCAATATCTTCATCTCATTTTCTTTCGTAGAACAAAGGTTCGGGTGTCAATTTAGGTTTCAGTGTTCAGGTGTCAGGTGTCAGGTGTCAAGGCAATGGAGATGCATCGAATTTTGCCCGCTGTCATCTGTTTGCTGACACCTGACACCTGAAACCTTTATTACATAACAACTGGCCACGGACCACGGACAACTGACTGCCGCTCATTTAACGGCAACAGCCTGCGCCTGAATAGCTGTAATGGCGACGGTGTTGACGATATCCGGGATGGTGCAGCCGCGGCTCAAATCATTGACCGGTTTATTCAATCCTTGCAGAATCGGCCCGATGGCCACGGCATTGGCTGAGCGCTGCACGGCCTTGTAAAGATTGTTGCCGGTATTTAAATCCGGAAAGATAAAAACGGTCGCCCGGCCGGCAAGCTCGCTTTGAGGCATTTTGGTCCTGGCCACTCCCGCATCCACGGCCGCATCATACTGAATGGGGCCTTCGATTTTTAAATCCGGTCGGCGTTCTTTTGCCATGCGGGTGGCCTGGCGCACCTTGTCTACCTCTGCACCCTTGCCGGATTCACCGGTGGAATAGGAGCACATAGCGACACGGGGCTCGATACCATAGAGGGCGGCGGTTTCGGCCGAGCTGATGGCAATTTCCGCCAACTGCTCGGCATTGGGATCGGGGTTGACCGCACAATCCCCGTACACCAGCACCCGGTCCGCCAGGCACATCAGAAATACACTGGACACTACGGAAAACCCCGGTCGGGTGCGAATAATCTGCAGGGCCGGTCGAATCGTTTCTCCGGTGGTGTGAACCGACCCGGAAACCATACCGTCGGCAAGATTTTTGTACACCATCAGGGTTGCAAAAAAATTGACATCGGTTACCGTTTCGGCTGCTATTTCTTCGGACAGGCCCTTGTGCTTGCGCAAATCAAAATAGGTCTGGGCGAAATCCGAACGATGTCCGGATGTGTAGGGATCAATCATCTGAATCCCTTCCAGGCTGAGTCCCAGCATTCCAGTTTTATTTTTTATTTTCTCCGGATCCCCGAGTAAAGTCAGATCAGCGACGCCCCGGCGCAACAGGATTTCAGCCGCACGCAGAATGCGTTCTTCCGCACCTTCCGGCAGGACGATGTGACGACGGTCGGCCTTGGCCCTTTCAATGAGTTCATATTCGAACATGATCGGTGTTACGCGATCGGAACGCACCACCTTGATACGCTCCTCTATCTGCTGGGTATTGACATGGGATTCAAAAATGCCCAGGGCGGTCGCGATTTTACGGTCGTTTTCTGGTGTCAATGCCGATCGCACCGCACTGGCGTTCATGGCGGTGGTATAGGTATCGGTGCCCACACTGATTACCGGAATCGGTGAATATTTCTCCAAGCCCTGGATC
>JASFPY010000046.1:0-9366 GCA_050115755.1 Desulfobacteraceae bacterium
GATCGTAGACAATACAAATCAAGGAGCCATAGATGCTCTCGACCGAAATGAATTCAATCTTCATCTGATCAATTTTTCAGAATTCGTAAAAGGTTCTGGAGGGCCGAATTGTTTGATTATGCCTGTTGAAAGAGGATTTTAATCTGTTCAAAGGTTTTCAGGGACATAAAAATGTTGCGATAAATTTGCATATCCATAATTTTGGTGTTTTTCAGGTGCTCTCTTACTATATCACCACTTTCAGAACCCCTGATAATGATTGACTAAATCCCATCGATTTGTTTATTAATATCATATGCCCAATTCCACCTGACCCGAAGCTGATCTGTAATCCCTGAATCGCCTCCTGATTTTCATCAGACACTGCCTATTTTTGATTGATCCACCTACTCAGGACATTAGTTTGAAACCTTTAACGAAGGAGGGACCATATGGCAGAAGAAGGTTTTAAACGCAAACTCTCCGCCATCCTCAGTGCCGATGTCGTCGGTTACAGTCGCCTGATGGAAGACAATGAGGAGGCAACAATCCAAACCTTAAACACCTACCGTAGTTCGATGTCCGCGTTAATTGAGCAGCACAGCGGACGCGTCGTTGATATGACCGGTGATAATCTTATGGCAGAATTTTCCAGTGTCGTGGATGCGGTCAAGTGTGCTGTTCAAACCCAAAAAGAAATAAGTAAACGAAATGCCGATTTGCCGGAAAACCGACGGATGATATTCCGAATCGGCGTTAATCTGGGTGATATTGTTGAGGAAGGTGACCTCATATATGGAAATGGTGTTAACGTGGCTGCACGCATCGAGAGCCTGGCTGATCCGGGTGGCATCTGTATTTCGCACACGGCTTACGACCAGGTAAAGAAAAAATTAGAGTTGGGTTATGAATACCTTGGGGAGCACGAGGTTAAAAACATCGATGAACCGGTGCGGGTATATCGAGTTCTGACATCGCCAGAATATGCCGGTAGGGTTATCGGTGAGAAAACAGCTGCGGGGAAAAAATGGCGCCGGTTTGCTTATGCAGCCGTTGCCTGTTTGATTGTGGTAGCAGGTGGATTGATTGCCTGGAACATTTATCTGCAAAAATCCAGGAGAGTAGAGCCGGCTGATATTGAAAAAATGGCTTATCCTCTGCCGGACAAACCTTCCATTGCAGTGCTTCCTTTTGACAACATGAGTGGCGATCCCGATCAGAATTATTTCAGCGACGGTTTAACCGAGGAGATTATCACTGCCCTTTCTAAGGTTCCATATCTTTTTGTAATTGCCCGCAACTCGACTTTTGCATACAAGGGCAAGCCGGTAAAAATTCGCCAGGTCGCGGAAGAGCTGGGTGTTCGGTACGTGATGGAGGGAAGTTTTCGCAAAGCTGAAGATAAAGTGCGTGTGACAGCCCAGCTGATAGACGCCACGGCTGGCCATCACCTATGGGCGGAGAGCTACGACCGGGATCTGAAAGACATTTTTGCATTACAAGATGAAATTACGATGGAAATCATAAAGGCCCTGGAGGTTAGGCTTACAGAAGGGGAACAAGCTCGCATACACCGAACAGGGACGAAAAATCCACAAGCCTATGTTAAGTGCTTGCAAGCCATTGACCATTTTAACCAGCGCAATAAAGATGATAATCTTATAGCCCGAAAAATGGCAGAAGAGACCATTGTTCTTGACCCGCTGTATTCAAGGCCTTATCGTGTTTTGGGTAATTCACACTTGTTCGATGTTTGGTCTGGTAGGAGTGATTCCCCAAAAAAATCCATTCAAAAAGCTCTCCAATTTGCGCAAAAGGCGATTTCGTTAGACGATTCTCACCCCTGCAATTATGAGTTATTGAGTTCTGTTTACATGACGATGGGACAACCCAAAAAGGCTGTTGCTGCAGCAGAGCACAGTATCAGCCTCGATCCCAATGGAGCCGACGGCCGAGCAATATTGGGTTATGCACTGATATTTGCTGGAAAGTTCGAAGAATCGATTGCGTCGTTAGAAAAAGCAATACGTCTAAACCCGATCGCACCGGCTTGGTACTTTGACGCGCTTGGCAAAAGCTGCGCCATGGCAGGGCATTATAAAGACGCTATTGCAGCGCTTCGGAAAGCACTCCATCGTGCTCCCCACGATTTTTTAGCCCATAGAGACCTGACGATTACATATTTCTTATCAGGCCATAATCAAGAGGGCCGCGCTCAAGCAAAAGAAGTCCTGAAATTAAACCCCAAGTTTTCATTTCAAGGTTATGCCAAGAGCCTTCAGTTTAAAAATCCGGCCGATAAAATGCAATTAATTGATGCTCTCCAAAAGGCGGGGGTTAATTAAAGCCGGTAACCTGCAGTGGCTATTTGCAAAACAAGAAAAAGAACGAGCATATACCGTTTGATTTGAATCCTTGCAGTCTGGACAAATCGAGGTAAAATGATATGCCACCAAATCCTTTAAACAAATCGGAAAAGCAAAACGCTAATCTGCTACAAACAGAGGCGGCTTTACGCGAAAGTGAGAAAAGATTCAAAGAATTAGCTGAGTTATTGCCCCAAACTGTTTATGAAATGGATCTAAACGGCAGCCTTACTTTTGTTAATAAAAGGGCATTTGATCATTTTGGATATGCTCAAGAAGATTTTGATCAGGGTGCAAATGCATTTGATATGATCGTGCCTGAAGAGCATGAAAGAGCCATTAAAAATATTTCGGAATTGTTCAACGATGGAAAAATAGGAAGTCATATATATTTGGCTTTGCGAAAGGATAAAAGTACTTTTCCAGCTCAATTCTATTCAGAGGCTATTTTTCGTGAGGGCAAACCTGTCGGCGTGAGGGGTATAATTATCGATATTACCGAACAAATAATTCTTGAAAAGGAATTGCGAAAAGCTCGCGATGAGCTTGAGCTTCAGGTTAAAGAAAGAACTTCAGAGCTTATAAAAACAAATAAAAAATTGAGGAAAGAAATTTCAGAGCGCAAGAAAATCGAAAAAGAGCTTTTAGCAAAGGAAAAAGAGCTGGAAAACAAAAATATCGAACTTAAAGAGTTTAACTCTGCTTTGAAGGTATTACTAAAAAAAAGGGATAAAGATAAAGAACAACTTAGCGATAAGGTAATCAGTAATGTCAAAGAATTGGTTTTGCCTTACTTGGAAAAGCTGAAAAAAGAAAATAGTAAAAGCAATCAATCAATGTATTGTGATATTATCGAATATAATTTGAAAGACATTATTTCACCTTTTCGGACGAAACTAAATCGAAAATATTCAAGCTTGACCCCGGCAGAAATTCGAATAGTAGATTTCGTGAAGCATGGTAAAACGACAAAGGATATTGCAGCTATTTTAAATTTATCACCAAGGACAATTGAGTTTCACCGAGATAATATCCGCACTAAATTGCAAATAAAAAATAAAAAAATTGGCCTCAGAACCCACCTTCTATCCTTGTAATAATACTTGGTTTTACCACGTATCATACCCTTATTTTTCAGTGGTTGACAAAAATTTTATACCTGGCATATCAAAGGTTTTGGATCATTAAAATTTTTTTGATATTGATTTTATATCACAGGTTAAACTCATCACAATATTACCATAGCCGAATGACCTTGAGTGCCAGAATTTTGTAATGTATCAAAACCCCTGACCCGCCCCCTTCTTGACATAAAAATTTGTTGTTTTATGTTTTAGCCTAAGGAAGCACGACAGCCTCGACTCAAGATGATAATTATTTTGTGCTCAAGGGGGCAAAGCTGCTTCCTTATTTTTTTGGAATCCGATTGGGGTTTTTCATTGCCGATTTAGCATATCTGCAATATTGGTGAATCGGTGAGAGTTTCAACCTATCTCTTAAGAACAACTTAGCGTTAGGTTCAACAATTACACATGGAGACAAGTATGGCTTTTCTGACGATTGATGAAACAAAGTGCAAACAGGACGGAATCTGCGCAGCCGAGTGCCCCAGACGGATCATAACCCAAAGAGATGGCAAGAGCTTCCCCGAAGTTGCCGAGGCTGATGAAGCCTATTGCATGACCTGCGGACACTGCGTGGCAGTCTGCCCCCACGGCGCCTTGAGCGTGAACGGGGTGGACATTGAAAACTGCCCGGAGATAGAAAGGGCCCTGGTCCTGTCCTGGGATCAGGCCAAGCAGTTTCTTCGATCCCGGCGATCCATCCGCGTCTTCAAGGAAAAGGCCATGGACCGGGAAACCTTGAAACAGCTGATCGAGGCGGCCCGCTACGCTCCCACAGCCAGCAACGCCCAGAACCTCCATTGGACAGTGATCGAAGGGCGGGACAAATTGGAGGCGCTGTCCCGGGAAACCATCATCTGGATGAAACGGGTCATCGAAGCCCAGCCTGACTCTCCGGCGGCCGATTACTTCCGCCCAGTGGTGGCCCGTTGGGCCAGCGGTTACGACGGCATCCTGCGCACCGCTCAGACCCTAATTATTGTCTCTGCTCCCAAAGAGAACGCCAACGGCTTGGTGGACTTAAGCATCGCCTTGGCTTATCTTGAGCTGGCCGCCCTGCCTCTGGGCGTGGGCACCTGCTGGGCCGGGTTTCTCCGTGGGGCCATGCTTGCCACCCCTGAGTTGGTGGAATCCATGGGCCTGCCCGAAGGACACACCTGGTTCTACCCGATGATGATCGGGTATCCTGAGTTTAAGTATCATCGATTGCCGGAGAGGAAAGCGCCGGTGATCCACTGGAAGTAGGCTTAGCCAAAGCGGATTGATTTTGTAGTGGCTGACTGATGGGATTAATCCAGGATACGCAGGAGCCTTAGAATCAGGGTGTTGGTGGATTTGCCCGGCGTATTGAACATGATGACGTAGCGGTAAAATTTGCCATCGGTTCTTTTGATATAGCCGGCGCGGGTGCTGACGCCGTTAAGCGTGCCGGTCTTGTAATACTCTCTTCCCTGGCGGCGCATCAGATAGTGATAGGGTAAAAATTCCCGGAGAACCTGACTCATCTCCACGGCCGAGATTTGATTGTCTCTGGATATTCCCGAGCCTTCGACGATCGCTATATTATCGATATCGAGCATTTCCCTCGCATAGTCGGATGCAATGGCGACACCTTTGGCAAGGGTGCCCGGGGGCCCGATGATTTTTGCGCCCGTGGCGATGAGCAACTGATTGGTCATGAAATTGTTGGAATGTTCAAGGAGCTTTACGACCATTTCCGCCAGTGATGAACTGGAAACATATCTGAATATCAGCCGGTCTGAACGGTCATTGATCCGGCCTATTTTGACCTTTCCGTTGAAACGCATCCCCTGTTTTCTAAAAAAATATTGAAAAAGCTTCCCCGCATACAGGACGATTTCATTTTTGTTATGAGAAAAAACAATGCGGCCCTGTTCCAGCCCGGATGCCCTTATTTTTTTGATGGCAAACGGCAGCAGTGGTGTTTGGGGCTCAGCACTGACATAACCCTGTGATGTGCGCTTAAAGTTGACCGTGTTAAAATTGACGCACAATGATCCGTTGGGGGCATCATAAGGTTGGGGGGATGATGTGATTCCGGGGATGGTCAACGGCTGCTGAAAATAGGAATCATCTAAAACCAGGTTATTTAAAGGCGGGTTGTTTTTTAAAAGCGCGGCAAGGACTTGCGATATTTTGGAGATCACTTCTGAAATCAGCAGCGGGTCACCGTAACCCTTAATTTTGAGATTTGATTGCTTATCCAGGTAAAATTCGGTCGGAAAGCGATATGCGTCACCAAGATAGTGCAGGGCCACAAGGGAGGTAAATATTTTTAAAATCGAAGCCGGTGTCCGCTTTTTATGGGCATTTTTTGCGAATACGATCTGACCCCCCGGGTCGGCGACCAGTATTGAATCGTTTTTGCCAATAAAACGGGTCAGATCATCCAATTCCTGGGCGTGCAGGGGGCACGAAGTGGTCAGAATGCTTATCAAAATTCCAAGGGCAAAAAGCCGATGGATGATTTTTTGCCGGGGATGTTTTTTCAAATTAGAATAAAACATGAAAACATTGCGCATTTTTATGATGGACTCGGGGGACTTTCGATGATTATCGTTACCGGACCATCATTGACCAGAGCGACTTCCATCATCGCTTGAAAACGGCCGGTTTGAACCGCCACACCATTTTGGCGTACCCGCTCGACAAACTTTTCGTAGAGCTCGGTGGCTTTTTCGGGTTCCGCTGCCTTTATAAATGAGGGGCGTCTGCCCTTGCGGCAATCGGCTAGAAGGGTAAATTGAGAAACAGCCAGCAATTCACCGCCGGTCTCGAGCAACGATCGGTTCATTTTGCCGTTTTCATCTTCGAAAATCCTCAGGTTGATGATCTTGTTGGCCAAATAATCTGCATCTTCAGCGCTATCTTCCCTGGCTACACCGAGCAAGACTAAAAGACCCTGGCCGATTCGGCCCACCGTTTCACCGTTCGTTTTAACGGCGCTCTGCTTGACTCTTTGAACAACCGCCCGCATAAAGCAACACCTCAAAATTTAAATTGACCGAATTTTCGGCCCATATTCCATGAAAACCATCCCGTATCTCCAAGCAATCCAATTGCCTTGCCCTATAAAAAAGTTGCTGGATAATGTCAAGCTGAAGTGCATCCTGTTTGAAACCCGCCGGCATTGCAAGAAAAGACAGGGAAATTCGTTGACCCTTTAAATACCTATTGGGCTTGAAGAATAATCACTTTTATAATATAAATTAAGATGATTGTTTCAGAATCAAATGACACGATCAAATTGAAGTCCGTACTGGCAATTGGCCGGGAGGTCGTTTTTTGAAGAAAAAAAACTTATATACAAAGCTCAACTTAATTTTTGGACTTTTCTTTTTTTTCCCGGTCCTGGGATTTATTTTCTTTAGTATTAAATACGACATGCTAAAAGATAAGTATGTTCCTCTATTCTTTTTGGGCATCCTGATCTTTTCTTTTGCCGGCTTTTCGATACTGAAAAAATTATTCGATAAAATCGCTAATATATCCGAACAGATGTCATCCAATTACCTCGGCGATTACCCAGATGACCAGATTTCGTCCGGTGCCGACGAACTTCAAAACATTGTGCATTCCTTCAGTGCCATCGAGCAGCGGTTTAGCAATACGTTCCATGCGCTTGAAAAAAAGGCCTCTGAGATATCCATCCTTAAAGAGCTTTCAGAACTTTGCTATGTCACCTTCGACCCGGAGGAGATTCTTCACATAACGCTGGAGCGTGCGCTGATGCTGACCAATTCAGATCTCGGCTCGATTCTGACCCTTAACAGGACTGAGCCCAAAACGTTCATGGTTAAAGCAACGGTAGGTCTTGGGAAATTTGTCAAGGCCGGAGATCGAATTGATTTCGAAACCAGCATCGCCAAGTATGCCGTCATTAACAAATCGCCCCTGGTGGTCGAGGACATCGAAAATGATAACCGTTTTGGAAGAGCGAACCTGGCGCATTACGGCACAAAATCCTTTGTCTGCATGCCGATCAAAACCAGCAAGGATATTTTTGGGGTCCTAACGATCTCATCGAGGCACGATCGTGTTTATACCCAGGAAGATATTGAGGTCTTAACTCCTCTATTGAGCAATGCCGCTTTTACTTATGAGAATCTGCGTTTGATCAAGGAAAACGAACGCAACACGATGCACCTCAAGTCCATTGAAAAGATTTTTAAAATATTTGTTTCCAGCTTCAGAGATACGGAATTGATGCATGCCGTGCTCAACGAACTTCAAAGCGTGGTTCCATTTGATCTTGCCTTTGTAATGGCTAAAGATGATGCGAAACCCGGGCATCTGAAAATCTTCGATTTGCTGGTCAGCGGGCCTTCAAATCTTTCGAAAGGTACCAGTTATCCGATCAAAGGCTCAATTATTGAAAAAGTATTTAAGCAGGAAACCAGTGTGCTGGTGGACAATACCGCCTCAATAGCCAGCTCGATGGACCGTGAACTTTTTGCTGACCACGGCTGCACATCCTGTCTGCTGGCGCCTTTAAAAAGTGACGGTATGGTTACCGGCATTTTAGCGCTGGCAGCGAAAGATGTTGGTATTTTCTACAATGCACACAAACTCATCACCTGGATCGCCAATGGCCTTTCGCTGGCGATAGAGCGCAATCGGCTATCTGCGGCGGTCGTCAAGAGAAATCAGGAATTGGATACGATCCGTCAGGTAGGCAGTGCCCTTGCGTCTTCCACATTTGATATCAGCAAAGTTCTGAAATACACGATGGATATGATCCGTGAGGTCATGAATATTGAAGCCGGCTCTCTGCTTTTTCTGGAAAAAGATGAGCTGGAAATTGCCGTTGCCTTCAATATCAAAATCAAATCCATGAAAAAATTTCGCCTAAAGATTGGCCAGGGAATTGCCGGCTACGTGGCGGCCAGGGGCAAATCAATCCTGGTCAATGATATTGAAAAATCTCCCCATTTCTTTCCGATGGTTGATGAATACTCAGGTTTTAAAACCCGATCGGCGCTCTGTGTACCCATGGTATCACAGGGAAAGGTCATTGGCGTTATTGAGGTGCTCAATAAAGTTAACGGCGAGTTTGATACAGATGATAAAGACCTTTTGCAGTCTATTGCAACCTCGGTATGTATTGCACTTGAAAACGCGCGGCTTTACAAAGAGACCGTTTCTATCGCCGAACAGGAACGCGATATCCGGCATATGTTCCAAAAATTTGTCCCCAAAGAAGTTCTGGATAAAATCATTTATGATTCCGAAAACGATAAACCCGTGGTTGAAGAATTAAAAACCCTTACTTTGCTGAATATCGACATTCGTGGTTTTTCAAAGCTTTCCCGAAAAATCGGCTCCCAAAAAACGGTTTCGCTGCTAAACAGCTTTTTTTCAGTGATGGGGGCTATCGTGTTCAAGCATCACGGGATCGTGGACAAATATCTAGGCGATGGATTTCTGGCCCTTTTCGGAGCACCGGTGTCCAGCACCGAGGATGCTGATAATGCCATCGCTGCCGGCTTTGAGATGAAAAAATCCCTGGATGCCGTGAATCGATTCTTGGAAAGGAAGTTCGGTGCCACCGTTCGCATGGGGATCAGCATCCATACCGGCGAGGTGGTGGTTGGAAATATCGGCTTCGAGCAGAAAATGGATTATACGGTGATCGGTGATCCCGTAAATACGGTCTTCCGGCTGCAGAATCTCACCAAGTCATTCCCGAATGGAATCATCATCAGCGAAAATACCCTTCAGGCGGCACGGACACGCCCCGATGTCGGAGAAATTAAAATTTCATCCGATCTTGACAAGGAACTCGGTGGCCGGAAAGTATTCGAGTTGCTTGCCCAAAAAACGGATAAGCCCTATATTGTGGCTGCCAGCTAAAAACCATCTTAAAAATGCATCTA
>JASFPY010000047.1:0-9263 GCA_050115755.1 Desulfobacteraceae bacterium
TCTTCTCAATTTTCCCGTTCAAATCCGACCGGATTTTTAAACTATTTGATTTTTTTAAATTAAATTTGTTCAGGTCTTTTGCATAATTTTTGCAATAATTTCCTGTGCAGCCTTATGGTCGATTCAGGTTTTAAGGTTCACAGGGGGGACCATCCGGCCGGCCACTTTTTTGTCTCAAGTGCACTTCGCGCAGTTTTGATCCTATTCCCGAAGCCTCGTTATATTGAAGCGCCAAAGGTGACCCAGATGGATGCGGCTAATTTTATCGGCAAGCAAAAAATAAAGCGCTACAATACCAGTTTTTCACGTCTGTTGATGCTGATTTTGGATATGTCGGAAACGCAGCAATTGATGTTGTTAAACCATGCCAAAGATATTGTTGATAAACGCACAAAACCGCGCAACCCCTGTCTGATACCGGTCAACTACACGCTGGAGCAGCGAAACCATTTAAGTTTTATTCTGGATATAAATGCCTTCGGTGCCTATATTGAAACCAGTCAATCTTTTCCGGTCGGCCAGCAGATCACGCTAACCTTCTTTAATCCCTTTTCCCAGAAAAATATTGATTTGGCAGGCGAAATTATCTGGAGCAGTACCTATGCCATCGGTGTGAAGTTTAGTAATCTACCCAGGCACCGTAAGGATATGATAACATTTTTCGCCGAGACTGAGGAGATGAATAAAAAAGTCGTATAGTTTCGTAACATTCCACCGCCCGTTTTATTCACCTGCCCTGCTTTGGCCCCCCCGCGGAAAGCTTCATCGCTGCCGGATCTCTCTTTCGCTGAGACCCATCAAATACAGCAACCCGTCCAATCCCGCATTGGAAATGCTGCGCTGTGCATTTTCCCTTACAATGGATTTGGCATTAAATGCCACGCCCAGGCCTGCGATACGGATCATGGGTAAATCATTGGCGCCAGCGCCGACTGCGATGGTCTGCTGGAGGCTGATGTTCTCAACCCGGGCTTATCTTTACCGGTAACATTGATAAGTATAATCTCTCGCATGCTGGTGTCCTTTCGGATTATTTAAAGACTAGAAGGCCAGAAAGATGGGAAGCTGGAAGATAGAAGGCTGGTATTCAATCAAAGCTCATAGCTCACAGCTCACAGCTCATAGTTCTGAGCAAAAGACAAACAGATGCGACAAGCTACGGGCTATCAGCTATGAGCTGCAGGGCTTTAAGCCCTGCTAATCGCTTCCCAGCCTCCTGGCATGCTCTGCGATTTCGTGGTTGTAAGGAGTATGTCATCGAAGCGCAAGTACTAATTTTACGCACCACATTATCGCACATAAACCCGCGGCACGCGGGCAGTTATGGTCGTAACAATTTCATAATTTATAGTATTGAGCAATGCAGCCAGTTCATCGACGGTTAAGATTTCATTGCCCTGTCGGCCAAAAATAACCACCTCGTCGCCGATTTGAACGTCTTCGATGCGGCCGACATCCAGCATGGTCAGATCCATGCAAACCCGCCCGATAATGGGAACCCGCTGCCCATGGACCAGCATCTGGCCGCGGGAGGATAGCAGTCTGCTCAATCCGTCGGCATAGCCCGCAGCGACCGTGGCGATGGTGGTTGGCTTCCGGGTTTCATGGGTGATACCGTAGCTGACCTTAAATCCGGCCGGGACTTTTTTTAAATGAATAATCCGGGTCTTTAAAGCCATGGCAGGTTTGAGGGACACCTTATTCTTCTGGACTTCGTCGGATGGATAGAGCCCATAGATCGCAATTCCCGGCCTCACCATGTCAAAATGGGACTGCGGCATATCAATCAATGCGGCACTGTTGGCGGCATGTCTGACAGGCGGGTTCAGGCCCGCCTGGCGCAAGCGCTTCAGGTAATTCTTAAAAAGATGGAGCTGTTTTTCGGCATAGGATTTATCCGAGCTGTCAGCCGTGGCGAAATGGGTGCATATGCCCTCAAGCTCCAGCCCGTCCAGTCCGGAAATGGTCAGGGTTTCTTCAAGGGCATCCGCGTTTATCGCGGTCGAATTGTCGGATTGAAAATTTTGCGGCAACTGGCCGAGCCGGCCCATGCCGGTATCCACTTTTAAGTGGGCCCTTATTTTTTTCCCCAGCGACGCGGCTGCTTCGGACAATTTTCGGGCCGATGCAGCCGTATAAACGCACGGCTCAAGGTCATATTCCAGAAGGTCGGCTGCCTGTTGCGGAAGGGTATAGCCGAAAATTAAAACAGGTGTCCGGATGCCGGCCTCGCGAATTCGAATCCCTTCCTCTATTCTGGCCACACCCAGAGCCGCCGCGCCATTTTGCAGGGCGCATTGAGCAACTTCAATTGCGCCATGGCCGTAACCGTTAGCTTTTACAACCGCCATCAGCCGGGATTCCGGCTGTGTAATGCGGCGCAACTCAGCGACGTTGTGGGCAATGGCCTTTAAATCGATTTCGGCCCAGACCAGAGAAGCATCCAAATTTAAACCTCGGCATTTTGTTTTAAAAGTAAATGCCCGGCAGCCTGATAAAGTTCTTTGGCGTGATAGGAGCTGCGGACAAAGGGGCCGCTGGCCACCTCGCAAAAGCCCATCTCAAGGGCGGTGTCTTTCCAATTTTCAAATTCAGTCGGGGAGACAAAGCGCTCCACCGGCAAATGCGCTTTTGACGGCTGCAAATATTGTCCCAGTGTCAGGATACGGCACCCCGCATCGACCAGATTTTGCAGCGTTGTGCGGATTTCTTCAGAAGATTCTCCCAGGCCCAGCATTAATCCGGATTTAATCGGCATTCCGGGGGCATATTTTTTGACCCGGGACAGCAATTGAAGTGAACGCCGATAGCGTGCCTGCGGACGAACGGTCTCATACAGGCGGGGTACGGTTTCAATATTGTGATTGAGTACATCCGGCTGGGCATTCAAAACCGCTAGGAGTGCCTGCGCGTTGCCCTGAAAATCGGGTATCAGCACTTCCACCTTTACGGATGGAATCCGGCGGTGTAAGGCCGCGATGGTCTCGGCGAAAAAAGCGGCGCCGCCGTCTGCTAAATCGTCACGGGTAACGGAGGTGATCACGACATAACGCAGACCCATTTGTTGGGCGGCGGCTGCAACCCGGTCCGGTTCTGCCGGATCAGGCGGACCAACCGGCCCGTGTGCGACCGAACAAAACCGGCAGTCGCGGGTACACCGGGAGCCCATGATCAAAAAAGTGGCCGTCTGTTGCGAAAAACATTCCCACATATTCGGGCATCTGGCTTCCTGGCAGACGGTATGCAGCTGGCCCTTGCCGATTAATTTCTTCACTTGCTCGTATTCCGGACCGATCGGCAGTCTCTTTTTAAGCCAGCGGGGCTTCTGATGGGGTTGTTGAGGCATTGTTCAATTCGTTTCAGGGTTCAAGGTTCAGCGTTCTGGGTTATAACGATAAGTTAAATGGTTAAATGGTTGATTGGTTAAATCGTTTAAAATGGCGTGAGTCCTCTGACTAATTGACCATTCAACCA
Source organism: Desulfobacteraceae bacterium (assembly GCA_050115755.1). GTDB lineage: Bacteria > Desulfobacterota > Desulfobacteria > Desulfobacterales > JAHEIW01 > JAHEIW01. The sequence continues at coordinate 3,475 of JASFPY010000047.1, forward strand.
ATTAACTAAAGCGCTGCCAAAGCTAAATTTTGCAATATAGCAACTAAATCATCCGGTCCTTTCGAGACGAACTTTATATCAAAGACCTTTTCAAATTGTTTTTTTAAAAAAGCCCGGACATGTCGCATTGAAAGCTGTTGTGCCGTCTCCTGCTGCATGGTGGTCATACCCACGTCCTTTAAACCGCAGGGCTGTATCCAGGAAAACGGGGTTAAATCGGTTTGGACATTTAATGCCAGACCGTGAAAGCTGATGCCTCTGCGCACGGCGATTCCGATACTGCCCAGTTTGCGGGGCCCTGCCCAGATGCCGCGGTTGGCCGGATTGCGCTCAGCCGCAATACCCCAGTGTGCAGCGGTGTTCAACATCACCTCTTCGAGGCCATGGACGAAATCGACAACTTTTATCCTGGCAGTTTGCAAATCCACGATAGGGTATACAACCAGCTGCCCTGGCCCGTGATAGGTGATATTTCCACCGCGCTCGACCTGGATAACCTGAATGCCGGATTTCTCAAGGAATTCTTCTGATACCAGCATACATTCCCGCCCGCCTCGGCGCCCGAGGGTAAACACAGGCGGATGCTCCAGAAATAAAGCGATATTTTTTTGCAGGCTGCGCGCTTTGCGAGCCATAATCAGGTTGCTCTGCAGCTGCCAGGCTTTCCGGTAGTCAATTCGGTCAAAATCGATGCTCAGCCAGGTCTCCGGGTCCGTTGGCTGTCGTCCGTTGTCCGTTGTTGCACTGCTTTCAGTTGACAGCGGCTGAGCGTCATTTGCGGAATTACTTCTATCTCTGGCTCTTGTCATTGTTAGATCTTAATTTGGGTGGCCACGGACTACGGACCACGGGCCACTGACAACCAACCTGTTGTTTTTATCCAGTCAGGTGGGGTTTTCGCGCAGCGGCGGTTTCATCCAGTCTTCTGCGCCTGGTCTTGCGGGGAGCAGCATGCAATTTTTCCGGCTGATCCTGCGCTTCTCTGGCGATTGCCTTCATCGATTCAATAAACAGATCGATGTCTTCCTTGGATTCGGTCTCGGTCGGCTCGATCATGATGGCGCCGGGAACGACCAGCGGGAAATAGATGGTTGGTGGATGGAAACCATAATCCATCAGCCGCTTGACGATATCCAGGGTTGTCACTTTATAGGGTTCCTGGAGCTTATCTGAAAATACGCATTCGTGCATGCAGGGCCGGTCGTAGGGCAGGTGAAACGTGCCTTTCAGATTTTCTTTGATATACGCGGCGTTTAAGACCGCAAGTTGGCTGGCCTTTTTCAAACCCTCGGGCCCCATACTGAGAATGTAACTGTAAGCGCGGATCATCACCCCGACATTGCCGTAAAAAGCGTGCACTTTCCCGATGGAATCGGGGAAATTTTCGGACAGCTCATACTTTCCGTTTTTGTTGACGACCCGGGGTACCGGTAAAAACGGCTCCAGGTGTTTGCGAACACATACCGGCCCTGAACCGGGGCCCCCGCCGCCATGCGGACTTGAAAACGTTTTGTGAAGATTCAGGTGCAATACGTCGACACCAAGGTCTTTCATGTTCGCAATACCCATAACGGCGTTCATGTTGGCGCCGTCGCAGTAAACCAGGCCGTCTCTGCCATGAACAATGTCGGCGACGGCTTTAATGTTTTCTTCAAAAAGACCCAGGGTATTGGGGTTGGTGACCATGATGCCGGCTACATCTTCATCCATCGCCTCATCAACTGCCTGCGGGGAGAGCACGCCTCTTTTATTCGACTTTACCAGAACCGACCGGTATCCGCATAAAGATGCACTGGCTGGATTGGTGCCGTGGGCCGTATCCGGTACAAGAATCTTGGAGCGCGGTTTTCCCTTGCTCCTGTGATAGGCAAAGAAAAGAAGCATACCGGTGAGTTCGCCCTGGGCGCCGGCAGCCGGCTGCAGGGTTGTGGCATCCAGGCCCGTGATTTCTGTCAGGTATTGCTCCAATTCAGACATGAGTTTGAACACCCCCTGTGAAAGGGGTTCCGGAAGCAGTGGGTGGGCCAGGGCAAATCCCGGCCGGGATGCCTGTCTTTCATTGGTCTTGGGATTATATTTCATCGTGCATGAACCCAGCGGGTACATTCCAGAATCAACTGAAAAATTCCACTGGGAAAGCCGGATATAATGGCGCACAATATCGACTTCGCTCAGGTCCGGGAAATCCGGGCCGCTGCCTTTCAGGCTCTCATCAACCGGATGTGGGTCAACATCGCGGCGTGGCAATGAAAAGGCGGTTCGACCTTTTTGCCCTTTTTCCCACAGTAACGGCTCGTTAAAAATTAATCCGGTAGTGCCGACGGTATCTTTCATTTTTCTATCTCCTGGACCAGGGCATCCATATCCGCCCTGGTGATGGTCTCCGTTGCACACAACAGATAATGATCTTTAAGCTCAGGGTAAAAACCGACCAGCGGGAGGCCGGCAATCATTTTTTTCTTCAACAACCGCCGGTAGGTTTTTTCGAAGCCGGTCGGAAATTCGACCACAAATTCATTAAAGGTCGCACGGGAGAACGGCAAATTAAATCCCGCCCGGGATAAAGCCCTTTTTAAATACTCGGACTTGTCGTAATTGAGTTGCGCGAGTTCTCTGAAACCGGATCCGCCAAGGGTTGCCATGTACATGACGGCAGCCAGCGCACACAGACTGTTATTTGTGCAGATATTGGAGGTGGCCTTTTCCCGCCGGATATGTTGCTCGCGGGTGGACAACGTGAGCACATGGCCTCTTTTTCCCTCCAGATCAACCGTTTGGCCCACCAGTCTTCCCGGCATATTGCGGACATATGCCATTTTTGTGGCAAACATCCCCAGCGCCGGCCCGCCAAACGAGCGCGGGATTCCCAGGCTCTGCCCCTCGCCGCAGGCGATATCGGCGCCGCACTGGCCGGGGGGTTTATAAAGACCATAAGCCAGGGGTTCGCTGAAACATACCACCAGCAGGGCCTTTTGATTCTGAAGCGTTTGAGCGGTTTTGTCCAGATCTTCGATGCAACCCAGAAAGTTCGGCGACTGCACAGCCACCCCTGCCAGATCATCCATTTCTTTGAGCGGGCTCAAATCGGTGGTGCCGTCACTCAAATAGGGCAATTCCCTGATTTCAAAATCGGTGGGTCCAAAGTAAGTTTCGAGCACCCGCCGGTATAAGGGGTGAACGGCACGGGAGACGGCCACTGCCTTTTTCTTGGAAATTCGAATGGCCATTAACATGGCTTCAGCCAGCGAAGAGGCGCCGTCCCATTGAGATGCATTGGCGACCTCCATGCCCAGCAGACGGGCGGTCAGGGTTTGGTACTCATATATGGCCTGCAGGGTTCCCTGGCTCACCTCGGGTTGGTAGGGGGTATAGGCGGTCACAAATTCTGAACGGCCCAGCAAAAATGATACCGCCTCGGGAATATGGTGCTCATAACTGCCGGCCCCCATAAAGATCTTATATTCCGGGGAGACGGCCGTGCTGCCGGCCAGTGTATCGATATGGTCGTTTAATTCCCATTCGGTTAAGTATTCCGGAATTTTAAGGGCTTCCTTGCGGCAGCAATCTTCCGGGATATGGGCAAAAAGTCCTTCTAGGCTGTCAATTTTAACCGCTTTCAGCATGGCTGCGATATCTTCCGGAGTGTGCGGCAAGTAACGCATAGGGGCCACCGTTATCCTTTCAGGGTTCCAAGATAAGCATCATTTTCCATAAGGTCATCCAGCTCCGAGGGGTTTTCGGCTTTGATTTCGACCATCCACCCGTCGCTGTAAGGTGAATTGTTTATTTTTTCAGGTGCATCTTCCAGCGTGTCATTTATGGCAACCACCTCACCGGCAACAGGCATATAGAGCTCGGAGACCGCCTTGACCGACTCCACCGTGCCGAATTCTTCACCTTTGTCAAGGGTATCGCCGACCTCCGGTAATTCCACGAAAACAATGTCGCCCAGCTGGTCCTGAGCATAATCCGTGATGCCAATTTTGATCTTTTCCCCTTCGGACCGGGCCCATTCATGAGATTCGGCGTAACGGACATCATCGGGAAAATTTAATTCATTGAGTTCTTTCATACCGCTCCTCCTTGATTTTTTTACCACGAAAGCACGAAATTGCAGAAACACGAAAATAGGCAATCCCTGTTATTTCGTGCTTTTTAGTTTTCGCGTTTTCGTGATTAATTTTTGTTATCCTACTATAGTAGTGCAAATTTTATTTTTAAAGTCCTATTCCAAGACATACGGAACTTGCAAGTTGTAACTCTTATATACCACAAACGTTTCCACTGATTGAACATCGCTTATTTTAGAGACTTCCTCGGTATAAAATTCCAGCAAACCAAATCCCGGTTTTAATAAAACCATAAGAATAAGGTCAAATCGACCGGTAACAACACTGACCGCAACCACGCCTTTCAAGTTGCTGAATTCTTTGCCTTTGTTGACCAAATCCATACTCTGAAGCTTCACCCCGACGATCACCACGCGGTGCCCGTCCATGGATTCCGGGTTAACCAGGCCGCTAATATTCAAAACGCCTTCGTCAATCAGCTTTTGGACGCGGGTACGGACTGTGTTTTCAGAAACGCATAGATCCTGTGCGATTTTTTTGTAGGATTTTCTGCCGTTGCGGAGATGTTTGATAATGGATAGGTTGTTTTTATCGATGTCCATAATTTCAAAATATTTATCGGGTAGAACCAGAAATGTAAAATATTTAAATAAAAATTGATGATTCTGTCAATTAATTTTTGTTTTTTTTATAATATCATCAAAATTTTTTACTAGAAGTGGTTCCAAAACCTCAGATCAGGTTCAAGGGCAAGGCGTCAGGCCGATCCGCCGTCGCCCTCCGACGCGCGTCGGGCTATGGCGGGACAAGTCGGGAAAGCGCAGCGTACATGAAGTATGTAAGCATTTACCGGAGGCCTGCAACGCAGCCATTGGGCCTTAGATGGGGTTTTGAAACCACTACTAATCATTACGTTCGCGCAAGATTTACCTATTTTTAATCCAAAAGGGTGACCGATGTTGAAAAAAAAAAATCCATGTGTTATGGACCCAATCATTTTCAAGAGCCTCCCAAAGCGCATTTTTAAAAACCTAAAACCGCATACTAACAGAAGTGAAAAGGAGATTTGCAATGAAAAAAGGATTATTTTTGTCAGGCATGATTGTTTGCATTGCGGTAGTTATGGCTTTTTATTCCTGCGGTCCCAAAGGGCCGGAAACCATCAAGATCGGCATCAATGCACCTATTACCGGTGACATCCCCAAGGTCGGCGAGGGCACTAAGTACGCCGCCGAGATGTGGCTTGAAGACATCAACGCCGCCGGGGGTCTTCAAGTCGGCGATGAAAAATATAAGGTAGAGCTGGTCATAGAGGACAATGAGTCAAAGGCAGAATCGGCGGTGAAAGTGGCCACCAAGCTGATCACCGAGGATGAAGTACTGGCCATCGTCGGTCCGCAGTCATCCAAACAGGCGGTACCGGCCGGCGGCAAGGCCAACGAGCTGAAAACGCCGATGATCAGTCCCTGGTCAACCAACCCCGATACGACCAAAGACCGGCCATATGTATTCCGCGGCTGCTTTCTCGATCCTTTCCAGGGACCGGTGGCTGCCAATTTTATTCGAGATGAATTTGGTTTTACAAAAGCGGCGGTCCTTTATGATGTCGCCAGCGACTACCCCAAGGGGCTGGCCGAGTTTTTCAAACAGGCCTGGGAGAAAAACAATGGTCCCGGTTCGGTGGTGGCATTTGAAAGCTTTACGACCAAGGACACTGAC
>JASFPY010000048.1:0-9086 GCA_050115755.1 Desulfobacteraceae bacterium
GGTGGGCATGCCGGTCTCAGAAATCACTTCAGTAATCGCAATACCAAGCGGAACATTTAAAGGTATGGTCAACGCATTTTCGGGTACCAGCAGATCAATATCAAATTTGTCTATGAACTTGTACAGGTGATCCTTTAATTTCTGCTTTACCTTATAGATCTTGCCGGTCACAAAGCGACCGCGCACACTGGCACCAAAACAGTTCCGAAAAATATCCTTCACATCCGGATGCTGGAAATGAGCTTCTTTAACCAGATAGGAATGATCGGGTGGCCGGTCAAGCTCGCCGGCAAAGTAAAAACAGGTAAAGCCCACCTTCTCAAAGACATTTGCCCATTTTGCAGTCTCTAACGATACGCCGTCAGTCCCGGCAAAACGCGTGGAGATGAACCCAACATTATGATGCCTGCCGCAGGATGAACAATATGACATATTTAATACCTTCCTTATCCATGAATTCCCCCGCTGACCGTGTATCTGGTTCGATGCCTGACGCCAATGTCAGCACAGTCAGGCTTTCTTAAGCAATTATCTCTCAAGAAATCTGATAGTATGCCGATACTACTAGTAGTGGCGAAATTCGGACCAAGTTTTAGGAGGTGCCACATGGGTCACTATGAGATAAGAAATGAAATAGGCCTGGATCTCGATGAAAACATACTGGAGAACTATTACGGCAATTCCTGGAGATCGGTATTCGATCGTCTCAACCATAAGCATGATGGGTATCTATTAACCATTCATGATCAAAACTTTGAGCTCCATGTTTATCGTGTCCTGACCTCTTAAGTAAAAAACCATCCGTTTAAAATCCGCCCGGCAAACCGACTTTCTTGTCAGCCGGAAGCAAGAACGCTGTCAACTAAAAAGGTAGAAACCCAGGGCTTTATCAACGGTTTCAAAAGGCGCAAATTCAGCGCCGATAAACTGATCATGCTGATTTTTAATGATAACTGTTTTTTTGATTAATGTTCTTTGGGCATCATCCAGATGGAATTCAATTTGCATCTGATCCCCGATCACAAAATTCTGTTTTACATTTAATTTAAGCTTTACGCCGGAAGTAGACAGATCTTTAATCGTCATAAGACCCCGGTTCTGGGGTTGGCCTTCTATGAAATGGATATAAGTCCCCGGAAGGTTTGCCTCCTTGCGATATTGCTTTCTTTTTTCCAAAACGGCTTTGTATGCATTTCCGCAAGGGCATTTGACGTTTACCCTGACAATTTTATCAAGGGAGGCATATTTGGAAACATCGACGGTTTTCGACCGGTTGCATTGCGGGCAGGTAAAGGTCGCCATCTGTTTGCTGGTTACGTAAACTTTTGCGGTCATATAGCTCAACCTGGATAGAAGTGATTTTAAAATCCCATCTCCCCGCTCATGAAGCGGGATTTCGCGTCTAATTTAAAGACTGTTTAAGAAGATCAGAGGAGAAGTCCCGCTGCCAGGCGGGGCCCTTGAACCTGATCTGAGGCTTTGAAACCACTTCTAATAATCTTTTACCCAAAAGCGTGTTCCAAATTTTAAAACGCGGCAATCGCTTTTTTGGGGTTTTGCTAGATTTTTATCATAGAATCCCGGTTTTTTAAAGTGATATTTGCATGTTATCCACGGAGCGTGAGACAATCGGATGCCGCGAAACCGCTGCATCCACGACAGTGGCAAAAACCGGATCGAATAAATTTCAAATATTGAGAAGCGGCAAACGGAGTGATAGCACATATTCAGAATGATTTCTTCTTGCAAAACCAATAAAAACAGACTTATAATTATTGACTTTAGAACGGTTTTGCTATAGACTTTTCTAAAAAAACGGCCCAAAATAAATCTTACAATCCAAAGAAGGAGGCTTAAATGACCAAAGCAGAATTAATCAGCAAAATGGCAAAAGACGCGAAAATTTCAAAAGTTGCCGCAGGCAACGTTCTTGATTCTTTCGTGAGCAGCGTTACCAAAGCTTTGAAGAAAAAAGACGGAAAAGTCACCCTGGTGGGTTTTGGGACCTTTCAGAAAACGCGTCAGAAGGCTCGCAAGGGTCGCAATCCCCAGACCGGCGCCCCGATTAAAATCAAGGCAAAAAATGTTGTTAAATTTAAAGCCGGCAAAGGGTTGAAAGCCGCTATCTAACACCTGAGTTGAGCAATTGTCGCGGTTTGAAAACGCTCATTTTCGGCAACACCACCAGTAGTTATAAAGGCAGTTTATCGGCAGCAGTGGCGCTGATAAACTGCCTTTTCTATTGACCATGGCCAGCCGCATCTACTTCCAATTTTTTCAGCCTGTACGGGTTGATTTCTTTCTGGTAGCCCTTAAATTTTTAATTTTACCCAAAGATAAAAAAATGGAGGGCGACTCAGGTGAGCACCGGGCATACAGATAATCAGGAAGGCCTTCTTGAAGAGATTAAAGAAAAGAGTACTGAACCCCCGATGTATAAGGTGCTGCTTCACAATGATGATTACACAACAAAGGCCTTTGTCGTCGAAATCCTGACAGCTGTTTTCAACAAATCCATTGAGGATGCCACGCGTCTCATGTGGCAGGTACATCGAAATGGTGTCGGTGTATGCGGAATTTATCCATACGAATTGGCCGAAACGAAAATAAATATCGCGACAAAATTCGCCCGCGAAAATGGCTTTCCGCTGAAGACTACGATGGAAAGAGAATAGAGATTCACCGCAAAGACGCAAAGCGCGCAGAGGGTTCTGTTATTAAGCTTTTCGCTGAGACGCCGAAAAGCCAAAATCCTAAAGGCATCCCTCTTCGGAAATTCATCATGCGTCACAAATTCGAAAACAACAGTTTATTTTGGTTTTTTTGCAGCGAAACTGCTGAGTGATCTCGGCGCCTTAGGCGGAGCGGGCGGTGCAATAATAAAAAAGGGGCTAAAAATGCCGACACTAAATGAAGGTGACATTCTGACAAAGGTTGTCAGGTATAATCTTATTCGCAACGAAAGATTGATTTATATTGATGTGCACGAGACAAAGGCAGGGTCGCTGGCTGGAAAATTTGTCGCTGTGCCCAACCTCATAAATATCGTTGCCAGCCAGGAATTTCAGGGTGCCGGTGAAACAGAGACCGCAGCGCTGGAAAACTGCCTTCAGAAAATAACGGATTTAGAAATCGAAGACCTTTTCCCCAAAAAAGAATGATTACGTCAGTATCTTTGTGATTTTGGGCTGGTATGCATTCTTTTTGGCCATTCTATTTGCCCGGGCTTTAATGATAAACAGCGCGGTGAAAAAAAAGGCAAACCCCAAAAGAACGGACAAGGCAGAAGGACTGATTTTTATGAAAGGGGCCAGCGCCTGTCCGAGTGCGGCGCCGGCGATCATCAAAATTATGGGAAATACGTAAATCAAAAAGGTGGCTTTTAACAACGAGGCGGTCTCAAAACTCAAAACGATTCGATCGCCGACGCTGGCGCCGGCTGAATTTATGGCCTTTACCTCCATATCCTGGCCACCTCCTGTGGTGTGGCAGGACCCCCTTGCGGTGCAACCTTCACAGGCGCTGCTCCGAACCGTTTTTACCCATGCGGTCTTAGAATCGGTCCGCAAAACGATCCCTTGTTCAGTAGCCAATTTACAGCCCTCTAAACCCAAAATAAGTTAAAGTTAACAATATCTACTCAATTTTGTCTATGCTACCTAAAAACTCATGGCAACATTTATTGAGGTTAATTATGCTCGTGGGAAAAAGCGAGTACATCATAATTTGAAATTTATTTTAGCCGGCACCTGAAGGGGTTTGTTCTTTTTCATCAGACACTGCGGTTTCGGTGTGCTCATAGCAGATCAAGCCGCATTGCAGGCATCTTGCCGCTTCTTGCCGGGCCATCTCTGCTGAGAATCCTTTTTCGATTTCGCCGCATATCGCCAGTTCTTTACCGCTGCAAATCGGCATGATCTGTCGTTGACTTGCCTGCACTTTTTCCACATGATAGACATTTTGCAGTATCGATTGCGGTGTGATCACATGTTCCGCTAAATTGGGCGACAGCCCGTGCATTACCTGATGAATAGATGCGGCGGCACGGCGGCCGGCACCGATTGCCTTTATGGCGGCGCTGTAATCCACCAGCACATCGCCTTCGGCAAACAATCCCCGCTCATCTTTGAAAGCCGCTCGTTTATAAGGTTGAATACCTTCCCAGCGCGAAGCCAAATCCGGTGACAATTCCGACCCCTGGGCTTCTTCAGATTCTTCACCTTCCGGTTTTGGCCTGACAAAAATTAATTCAGGAAATCGGCCGGTGGCAAACACCAGTGTCTGAGCCGCGATGACTGTCTTGTTGTCGGTATCGGTTTCAATATATTCGATCTGCTGGAGCCGGTCCGCCTCTCCGAAAAGGCGGTTTATGGCTGCATTATAAATCACCTTGACGTCCGTCAGACCGCTCTTGTGCACCTCTTCATCCGATACGGGGCTATTTTCCCGGCTTTCACGGAACAAAACGGTGACGGTCGTAGCTCCCCTTTCTTTGGAAATTTTAGCCGCATCAAGCGCCAGCTTGCCCCCACCGGCAATCACAACATCAGACGCAATCAACAGGGTCTCCGCCTGCCGCGCGCCGAATCGAATCAAATCCACCAGCATATAAGTTCCGGGGATCGGTGACTCGATGTCAACGGCCGCCCCGCGTGCCAGACGGCTGTCCCAGCCCCCGGAAGCCAGAAAAACCGCATCAAATCCTTCCTGAAACAATGATTTTATGGAAAACTCCCTGCCGAGCGCTTTTTGGGTTTCGACTTTAACGCCCATTTCAATGATACCTTCAATATCCCAATCCAGTATCTCCTCGGGCAGCCTGTCCTTTGAAATGGCGCTCCTGAGCAATCCACCCAGCCTGTCTGTGGCTTCAAATACGGTGGCATCATGACCCAGGCGCGCTGCAAAAAACGCCGCCGACAAACCCTGCACGCCGCCACCGACAACTGCGATCCTGCGACCGGTATCCGGAGCCTTATAGGGTAGAATGCGGCTGCCGCTTTCTTTTTCGTAATCAGCGGCGTAGCGCTTCAAATAATTTATGGCAACCGGCTCATCAATATAATTTCGTCGGCACTCCAGCTCACAGGGCCGCGGGCAAATTCGGCCGATCACAGCCGGAAAGGGATTGCGTTCTTTGATGACCTGAACGGCGCGGTGATTGTTTCCCAGCGAAATTTGGCGAATGTATTCCCGAATATTAATCCCGGCCGGACAAGCCCGCTGGCAGGGGGTCGTGCATTCTTCAGTGGTGTACTCCCGAATAATTCTTCGGGTAACCGATGACAGGCTGATAATATGCTTCGGGCAAACCCGTTCGCAGGTTCCGCAGCCGGTACATTTGTTTTCGTTTACCACCGGCAGACCCTCAGGTCCCATGGAAATCGCATCGAACGGACAGGCCCTGGCGCATGTTCCCAGGCCCAGGCATCCGATGGTGCATACTTTCATACCGCCCCCCAGAAGGGCTACTGCCCGGCAGTCATCTAAACCATTGTACAAATACTTCGTATCCGCTTTTTCGACGCCAAAATAACAGCCTGGCAGGGCGATGTCCGGTTCAACGGCCTCGACTTTAACGCCCATGATGCTGGCAATGGCTTCGGCGACTTCCGACCCGGCGGCCACGCATGAGTTTGGTGCCGAAAGGCCGGCCACAATGGCTTCGGCATTGGCGCTGCAACCCGGCAGCCCGCAACCGCCGCAGTTCGCACCCGGCAATTCTTCTTCAATGGCCAAAATTTTGGGATCAACATAAACGTAAAAAACCTTGGAGGCGATGGCCAAAATAATACTGATCACCAATCCCATGCCGCCCATTAAAATAATCGCGTCAAACATCAGGCTCCCTCAAATTAATTTCGAAGAAATTCGATTTGTGCTACGAATTTGACACATTTTCAATAATCACGAAAACACGAAATTTAGGAAAGCACGAAATTTTTCTTTTTTCGTGTTTCATCGCTTTCGTGCTTTCGTGGTAGAAATAATTTTTTCGTTTATTAATCTCAAGTAGATCAAAAAATAGCGTCGAACTTACACTTTTCAAAGCAGGTCATGCATTTAATGCATTTTTCCTTATCAATGTAGGCAACTTCTTTCTTTTTCCAGGTAATGGCTTCCGCCGGGCAGCTTCGGAAGCAAAGCCCGCATTTGGTGCATATTTCCGGATCGACCTCAAATTTTAAAAGCGGGATGCAGCGTTTGGCCGGACATCGTTTCTCGTAGACATGAGCCTCATATTCATCCCTAAAATACCGTAAGGTTGAAAGAACCGGATTGGGCCCGGTCTGACCCAGACCACAAAGCGCCGCTTCCTTAATCGTTTCTGAAAGCTCCACCAGCGTCTCAATATCTTCAGGTTTTCCCCGGCCTTCACATATTTTTTCCAGCAGTTCCAAAAGTCGCCGCGTCCCTTCCCGGCAGGGTGTGCATTTTCCGCAGGATTCGTCCTGGACAAAATCCATAAAAAATCGGGCCATATCGACCATGCAGGTATTTTCGTCCATCACAATGGCGCCGCCGGAACCCATAATGGCGCCGACTTTGGCAATTTCCTCATAGTCAATGGGGATATCCAGGTGCTCTTCAGGTACGCAACCGCCCGAAGGACCGCCGAGCTGAACGGCTTTAAATTTTTTCTTGTTGGGGACTCCCCCGCCGATATCATAAATCATCGTTCTCAGGGTGGTACCCATCGGCACTTCAACCAACCCGATGTTGTTAACATCTCCGGAAAGCGCAAACACTTTAGTTCCCTTGCTGCTTTCGGTACCGACACTGGCATACCATTGCCCGCCATTCATGATAATCTGTGGAATGTTCGCCAGGGTTTCAACATTATTTAAAATCGTCGGTTTTTCCCATAACCCCTTGAGAGCCGGAAACGGCGGGCGCGGGCGCGGCATGCCGCGTTTGCCCTCAATTGACCTCATCAACGCGGTTTCTTCGCCGCACACAAACGCACCGGCACCCTGATAAACATCAATGTCAAAGTCGAGGCCGGTCCCCAGGATATCGGTCCCCAGTAATCCGTAGTCCCGGGCCTGTTTGATGGCAATCCCCAATCTTCTGATGGCAAGCGGATATTCCGTGCGGGCGTAAATGTACCCCTGATGGGCATCAATCGCTTTTGCGGCAATCAACATGCCTTCCAAAACAGCATGCGGGTCGGACTCCAGTATGCTTCGATCCATGAAAGCGCCCGGGTCACCCTCGTCCGCATTACACAAAACATATTTAACCTCACCGGGGCTTTTGCTGGCAAACTCCCATTTCAACCCGGTAGGGAAGCCTGCTCCGCCGCGTCCCCTTAAGCCCGATGCTTTTACCTCTGCGATGATCTGCTCCGGATTCATATCCTGCAAGGCCTTGGCGGCTCCGAAATAACCGTCTCTGGCGATGTACTCATCGATGATCTCCGGATCGATGGCACCTTTATTTCGCATTGCCCAGAACATCTGGTGCTTGAAAAACGGAATTTCGTGCATATCGGGAATAGTTTCTTTGGAAGCCGGTTCGACATAAAGTAGCTTTTTTACCGGCCGGCCTTTGAGAAAATGCTCTTCGACCAGGTGGGCAACGTGTTTAACCTTCAGTTTCTGGTAAAAGATGCCTTCAGGCTGAACCAGCATAACCGGCCCGACCGCGCAGAAACCGTTACAGCCGGTCTCAATAATCTTAATTTCCTCAGCAAGCCCCTGGCGTTCCAGTTCCTCTTGAAGTGCTTTCTGAAATTTACCACTCTCATTTGCCCGGCAGCCTGTCCCGCCACACAACATCAACTGAGTTCTTACCTTATTCATCTACGCTCCTGCGTGTGTTGATTGCGATTATCAGCATTTACCATTAGCCACTTGCGATTTACCATGAACCGTCCAGCCCCCGGAGTCCGTTGACATACAGCCGACCGCTGGCAACAAACAGGGAGCATGCGGTCAGCAGACAGGGCATCTGGTAGGATTTTGCCAGTTCGATGACAGGCGTATCAGGTCTTTTGCCTCTGACAAAAACAACGGCCGCCACCTCGGCAAGTCTGGCAGTTCGCAGGACATGCTCGGTCGTCAGGCCGGTCAGCAAAACCGCCTCTTTGGCGACGGCAGACAATACATCTGCCATTAAATCAGCCCCGCCGGCACCCACGACATTTCGATCAAGCTGATCCTCACCCGTCAAAACGGTGGCATCCAATATGCTTTGAACCTCATAGAGCTTCATATTCAATAAAACCTTTGCTATTTGTACTTATCAAGCATTTCAATGATTTTGTCGGCTTTGACGCCCCCATAAGTATCCTCATCCACCACCAAAACCGGTGCCAGGCCGCAAGCCCCCAAACATCGGACGGCTTGCAGCGTGAAACGCCGGTCCTCGGTGGTGCCGCCTTCTTCCAGATGGTATTCGTTGCCAATGCGGCTGATCACTTCCTTTATGCCCTTCACATAACAGGCGGTTCCCATGCAGGCTTTGATCAGGTGCCTGCCTTTGGGTGTCAGCGAAAAAAGCGAGTAAAAAGAAGCGATCCCGAAAACTTCGCTGCGCGACAGATTGAGACCGTCGCTGATATAATCAATAAGCTCAATCGGCAGCCAGCCGACGATGTCCTGGCATTCGCGCAAAACGCCGATAATCGAACCGGGAATTTCTTTATTGTCGCCAATGATTTTCTCAATCATGGACCACATTTCATGTGTAATTTCAGGATGTTCAGGATGTTCAGGACGCGCATCAGTTGCCATTTGGAGATCTCCTTCGCTTGCACGCATTTGCGACAGATCCGATTGGGTCAGATCGTAACCAATCACCAACATGCGTCATCAATAACCCAAAAGAGTCCAGGATGGGGTCAGCTGTGTAAGCCTTTCTAAATGCCACAGTGCCATAGAAAAGTCAATGAGAACATATTGTTTCCATGCCTGATCTCTGTTGGCTTGACGAAGACAGTTTGCTGCACTAAAATGGCGGTTCCCCTATCCTAAGTATTTGAGGGGTCGGGGCGTTTTACCTCAAACACTTAAAGGGGCCGCATGAAAAACATGAAGCCGCAACTGGCAGAAACCATTGCTTTTATTAAAAACCGGATAAAG
>JASFPY010000049.1:0-9067 GCA_050115755.1 Desulfobacteraceae bacterium
TAAAGAAGAAAAACCCGGCATTTCCATCATAACCCTTTCGGGCGAGCCCGGCGCCGGCGGCCGTATCGTGGCAGCAAGACTGGCCGACACACTCGACATCGAGATATTTCACAAAGAAGTCATCAATGAGATGGCCAAAAGTGCCGACGTCAGTGAAAAATTGGTGGAAACCCTTGACGAGCGAGGGCTTTCGACACTGGAGGACTGGATTTCATCCCTGGTGCATGAACGGCACCTGTGGCCCGACCGGTACATGCAACATCTAATGAAAGTCATTGGAACCATCGGCAAACACGGTCGGGCGGTGATCGTCGGCCGCGGCGCCAATTTTATCCTGCCGCCCGAAAAAAGATTCAGTGTGCGCATCGTGGCCCCGCAGGCCTGGCGCATTAAAAATGTCGCCAGGGAATACAATATCTCACCGGAAGATGCCAAAAGACGTGTCATGCGGACCGAATCCGACCGCCGTGCATTCATCCGAAAGTATTTTAATGCGGATATTGCGGACCCCACAAACTATGATTTGACGATTAATACCGCCGTGTTAAGCGTTGATGATGCGGTCAAGGTGATTTCTTCCGCCCTGGGCCTGGTGGAGTGTATTTTTGTGGGATAATCTTTTCTGGACTTTGGCGCTTCTCAATTCTCGGAGGGCATCATTGGCCACCCACTGTGCCGCCCGGGAATCAAACTGCTGGATTTCCTCTGCCACGGCAATCGCCTTTTTGTTAAGAGATCGGTTGCGTTTGCCGATTTGCCGCAAAGCCCAGTTAACCGCCTTTTTGACAAAATTGCGCTCGTCGATCGCCTCTGCTTTTATGCGTTTAAAGAACGGATCAAAGTGTTTGTCAGGCGCTTTTTTATCGTGGACGGCCATAACTGCCATCAGTACAAAACCCGCCCGTTTAACAAATTCTTCAGGCCGGCTCGCCCAGGCCAGGGCTTTTTGACGGGCAAACGGTGTTTTGCTGAACAACCGGTTGCAACACTGATCACACAGGTCCCAGGAATCGAACTCGGTTACCCAGCGTTCCAGCTGATCTGCGGTGATCTGTTGCGGATCACAGATCATACAGGCCAGGATGCGGGCTTCATGGATAGCGCTTGACCATAGATTTTCAGCCAGTTTGCGGTTTTTACCGATTTTCTTGGCCAGACTCTGGAGTTTTGGGATCGAAATCCCCAGGGCGCGATCGGCTTTGATGCCGTATCGGGCCATTCCGGCAGCCGATTTTGGGTCTCCTATGGATTTTAGCTCAGCAATAACATTTCCAGCTTGCATGGTACCCATATTAACATCCGGTGGCAGGCACCCGTCTTCGCAGCGCTAAAAGCATGACTTCGCCGCTCCAGGCAAAGGCCCGCCCTACTTTGACTCGCCTCCCAGCAACTGCTTGAAACCCGTGAGTGTGCCTTTCCAGGCGGCATTTTCTCCGATCATAACGGCGACAATAACGTCTTTTTCGACGCTGACTTCCAAAACCACCTCTTCCTCCCCAATTTTGAACACGGCCTCGGCCCAGCGTTCTGCCGGCAAGCCACTGCTTTCACAATCATAATCTGTGCGGATTTCCGCGGTCATTCTGATGGTTCCCATGATCGCCCTCTCTGTCCGATTCACCTATCATTATTACCTAATTTAGAGTTGGTGGAGCTCTTGCTCCAGCTCATCAAATTCGTCTCCCGAAAAACAATACTGAATCTCCACAAAATTCTTGCGGAAATCCATCACCTCTTTTTTAACATTTTGGTCTTTAAGGATCACATCGGCCATTAACTGGGCCAGCTGCTCAAAATCCGCTGCTTTCATGCCGAAACGCGTCATTTCCTGCACGCCAGTTCGCAGCGAGCCGGCAGCCGAGAAGCTTTCCTCATCCGGGGCCGCCTGGTAGTTGAGAATGATATTGTTGTTTTCCAGGCGTCGGGCAATTTCCGGCGCGCGGGCGTATCCCACATTAATAATCACCTGATGGGTTTCGGTAAATGAAATTTCCGGATCGCCCGCAATGTCCAAGCCGCAATCTTTCAGCGCCAGCGCAAAGGCCTTGGCATTGGCCACTACATTTTTCTGATAATCTTCCTTAAACGTGTTCATCTCGTAAGCAGCCTGCAGCAACCCCAGCAGGGTGCCCAGATGGTGATTGCTGGTGCTGCCGGGAAAGGCCCGTCGCTGAATGGCTTCCCAAAAGGCATACTGCAGGTCGTCTTCGGTATAGTTTACGGCGGCAATGCCGCGCTGGGTGCCGTAGAGCGTTTTATGGGTCGAGCCGGTTACGATGTCAGCGCCTTCTTCAAAGGGCTGCTGGAAATAAGGCCCCACCAGCCCGAGCACATGCGCCATATCGTACATCAGCATGCATTCCAGCGAAAGCTCGTCAATGATGGCGCGCATTTCTTTGACCGGCTCTTTGTGGATAATCATGCTTTTACCCAGGATAATCAGCTCCGGACGGTGTTCGGCGATAAGTTCCCGGGAGGCATCCACATCAATCTTGTAGGGATTGTCTTTCAGTACCGGAAAGTTCACCACCGCCGGTTTTTCCCATCTGAGATCCCGCATTACAAAGTCCCGCAAGGCCCCCATGGGCTGGGCACTGAGATGCCCGCCTTTGATGATGTGGTTGTTCATCACTTTGCGGATGCGGCGCTGCTCGCTTTTGCGGTCGGCCCGGTTTAAATAATCCACCATGGCGCTGAACACGGCCATGTTAGCCATTTGCCCTGATATCAGTCGGGTTTCGACTTCGCTGCACGCTAAAAAGCGCTGTAACTCGCAGGTCAGAAGATATTCGACCTCACCAATAAATTCGGTGCCCTGATAGTAAAAGACATTGGCTTCCTTAAAGGCTTTGACCTGTTTATGTTCCGCATATCTACCGGCCGGGTCCGTGATGGAAAGCAGGTGCACCAGCGGTGAGGCCGTCTGTTCCGATGGAATCAGATTCACACATTGTTGCTGCCGCCAGGTATGGTTGTCGATGGCTTTGCCAATCAGTGTTTTGACGTTTTGCGCCATTTTCTCTGCCGCACAGACCGATTCGCGATCTTGCCGCAGCTGGTCATGGGAAACCGGCCATGAATGGGGCGGCGCCTCAGCGCGCATATGGTAGGGTACGATTACGGCTTTAGCCCGTTTGCCCCGGATCTCGACTTCAACGTGATCGCCTTCGACCAGATTGCTGTCCAGCAGGGCCAATCCAATGGCGCGCCGGCTTTTTTCTTCAGTTTGCCGGGTAGATAGCCCGACCCCCGTGCTTTGCCAGAACGGAACCATGGTCCCGCTGGTCACATACCCCACATGCCGGTCGCCACGAAACACTTTGGCTTCGGCCCGGGCAACACCTTTGTCGATCAGCGCGATCGGTTGAATGATGCGAGGCAGGTCTGCCATCCGCGAATAGTCCCGGTTGACGATGCGTTTGAAGGCCTCATACTGCTTTGTCAGCGCCGCCCGGCCGATAAACGCGCCTTTTAAAGGTGAAAGGCTGACGCCGAAGCGCGCCAGCATGCTGGCATATGCCGGTATTTCCCTGCCTTCGGGGTCCAGCCCCAGCTCATGCCCGTAAAGCGGCAGGGCAGCTTCCAGCCGCAGCGTGTCTCTGGCACCCAGTCCGATGGGTCGCACGCCTTTGCCGATCAATGCCTGCCAGATCGCCGCCACATCCTTGCGCGCGATGAAAAGCTCAAAGCAGATCGGCTCACCGGTGTAACCGGTGCGTGAAATCAGTACCCGGCTTCCGTCGATTTGAGCGGTGCTCAGATAATTGCGCATCGGTTCGGGCAATCGACCCGCGGAAATCAGATCGAGCATGATATCTTTGGCACCGGGTCCCTGCAGGCTGAGCATGGCCATCTCTTCGGTGCGGTCGGCCAGCTCCACCTGTCCGAATTTTTTGCGCAATGCATCCAGATGAGCAAAATCTTTTTCCCGGTTGGATGCATTGACCACCAGGATGTATTCATCGGCAACAAAGCGGTAAAGATAGGCATCGTCAATGACACCGCCGTTTTCATTGGGAATCATCGTGTAATGGCCCTCTTCTTCCTCAAGCGCGGCGGCGTTGTTGCTGAGCGCGTGCTGCAAAAAATCAAGAGCATCTTTGCCGCGCACGGTGAAGCGGCCCATATGAGAAATATCAAAAAGCCCCGCGTCCCGGCGGGTAATCAGGTGTTCCTCAACGATGCCGGTTGCGTAATGCAGCGGCATTTCCCATCCGGCAAACGCCACCATGTTGGCACCCAGTTTGATGTGGTGATCTTTCAAAGCGGTTTTGTGTAAATTTTCCATTGGTCATTATCCTTTTTTAGAAATAAGTAAAAATTCTATTGCGCTGATATGGCAGAAAATAATAGATAAAAGGAATCATGCTGTCAAAAAGAAATTCAAATTGAAGACACGTTTAAGCGATTTGATATATTCATCTAGAAATTTTAGGTGCAGCGATGATCGACAACACATCAAAGTACGGCAATTCAGATCGGATAATGTCTAGTTTTGGCGGGGGTGCAATCGGTTTGCTGCAGGTGGTTGCCAACTTTGCCGGAGCCTGCATTGTCACATCGTATTTTGTTTTTTTTGACCTGGTATTCCCGGAACAGCAGATGCAAAATACATTTTATGTCGTCGGGATCATGTTCATCGGGCTCGTTATTATTGCTATCGTTTTTTTTTACAACTGGCGAAAAGATCTGAATCGATTTGTGGCCCTCAAAAGACGCGATCAGAAAATTGACCCGATCCTTCAAAAAAAAGCACAACGCAAAATTCTTGACTTCCCTTATATTTCCGCATTGATTAGTCTTTTTAACTGGTTTTTAGCTGCCATCACGATGACGATCTTTAGCCTGATTTCGGAACCCGGTGAGGGGGCATCATTTGCGCCTGAGCTGATTGGAGGATTAAGAGTTTTTATCGGTGTCATCATCGCCGGGGTCGTCACCTGTGCCATCATCTTTTTCACAACTGAATCCCAATGTAAAAAAATTTGGCCCGCCTTTTTCCCGAGAGGCGGCCTGACGGCAACACCGGGGGTGTTTCGATTGAAACTGCGCAGCCGCATGTTCGTTATTTTTATTTTAGCCAGCATTTTACCGCTGATATTGATGGCGGTCTTATCGTATAATAAAGCCAGCCAAATGCTCGTCATGGATCCAGCCCGGGTCATCCACAGCCTGTTATACTTAACGGCTTTTTTATTGATCGTCACCCTGGCCGTGGCCATGATTTTATCCCGCACATTTTCAACCGGCATCATTGACCCGGTCAGGCAGATGGAAAAGGCCATGGCCAAAGTTGAAAAAGGGGATCTGACGGCGACCGTAACGGTCAACAGCAACGATGAACTGGGCGCGCTGGCCGAAAACTTCAATCAGATGACCGACGGTCTCAGGGACCGCTACCGATTGCGCCAATCACTGGATCTGGCCAAAGAAGTGCAGCAAAACCTGCTGCCGGCAAAAGACCCGATGTTTCCCGGCCTGGATATTGCCGGCAAAAGCATCTATTGTGATGAGACCGGTGGCGATTATTTCGATTTTTTTGATACCGCCGGCACGGATGCAAAAAAATATGGGGTGGTTATCGGCGATGTGTCCGAACACGGCATCCCATCGGCCCTGCTGATGGCCTCCGCCCGCGCTTTTTTGCGTCAGCGCACGGCCCTGTCCGGCAGCATCGCCGAAATCGTTGGTGATGTAAACCGACAGCTGACACGGGACGTGGAAGATACCGGCCGGTTCATTACCCTGTTTTACCTTCAGATTGATATGGACAACAGAAGCCTGAGCTGGGTGCGCGCCGGACACGAACCCGCCACGCTCTATGATCCCGCAACGGATCGCTTTGAAGCGCTGGCCGGCAACGGTATCGCCTTGGGAATTGACGAAAACTGGCAATATATCGAAGAAAATCGGGCTGATCTGACTGCCGGTCAGATTATTTTATTGAGCACGGACGGCATCTGGGAAGCGCGCAATCCACAGGGTAAAATGTTCGGCAGACAGGCCATTTACCAAATCATTCGTCAAAATTCTCATGCCGGGGCCGCAACCATTCAAAACGCTATTTTCGCCGGTTTAAATCGATTTCAACAGGGTGTTGGGCCTGCTGATGATATTACACTGGTAATCATTAAAATCAGCCCCGATGTCTGAAAGCCCTTAACTGAAGCACTTTGGCTCACAGGGAGTGCCGGTATCCGCCATTGATGTGATACAGCATAATTGGAAAACAGCCGAGTACGAGGACGCGTAGGAGGACGCGTACGATGGGGAGCATAAAATCCCGTCCTCGTCGTCGTCCTCGTACTCGTCCTCGAGAATTCACAGCACCAAACACTCGCGCACCGCCTAACACGGCAAACGTCACACGCAACGCGAAACTCAGGAGAAACGACAATGGCAAAAGCGACAATTCACTGGTTAAATGAAAGAAACTTTGTCGGGGCTGAATATGAAATTGTCATCTAACCATTTAAAATCAAAAATAAATATTGACACCTACCGGGTTTATCAATAAAATTTTAGCGGTATCGTCATTATTTACCCAAAGGAGCAAGCGCATGCTAGATATTGATCTACAGTTAGGCAGATATGGAATTACCGCTCGCCTGTTCAAACTGATCAACGACCTGCCAAAAGACAAGAAACTGATCCTTTTGAAGCAGCTTATCGGCGATGATGTGACCGCTCAGTTGTGTAAATTGATTATCGATATGTCGGAAGAACAGCAGATCATTTTACTCGAGCAATTGGAAGCCATGCCGGCCGTTGAACTGCCCGAAAGGACCGTCAGCCTGGAAGGTAACGATTCTTCCATGCGGGAAAATCCACGCAAGCCGTGTCTGATCAATGCCAATTACCGCGTCCAGAACAAAGACTTCAAAAGCTATATATTAGACATCAGCATCGGAGGCGTATTTATCGAGACCAGTGAAAAATTTACCATCGGTCAGAAGGTAGCGCTGAACTTTAAATTGCCCGATCATCCCAAGCCGTTCAGGCTTACCGGAACCATTTCCTGGGGCAGCCCGCGGGGATTTGGATTGAAATTTGATGGCGTTCCGGCACAGCAGGGAGAAATTTTAAGATCTTTTGTTGAACAAAAGGAATAGACACCGGGTGTTTGCACCTCATTTGACATCGAATTTTTTCATCATTAACTTGACCCTGAGGAATAATCGTTTAAAAAACCCTAAATAGCAACCCGCTATTTAGGAAGAAAGGTAATTCATGAAAGCGCTATTAACCTTAATTTTCCTTATTGGGATTGCGGTATGGGTTCCGGCTTCAAACGCCGATATTTATACCTGGACCGATGAAAACGGAGTCAAGCATTTCGGCAACCAGCCGCCCGAAAATGCCGCCGACGCGAAGATTATATTTAAAGAGGAACCGTACGACGCGGCGGCCGATCAGCAACGCACGAATGAGGAAAATAGAGAGCTGACCGAGCTTATCAGAGAACTCGAGGAAGAAGAGCAACAGCAAGCAGCCGAAGCCAGAAAAAAAGCTGCAGAAGCCGAACGAAGCAGGGCGCCCACCATGCAGGAACGTGCCGCGGCTGAAAGAGAACGGCTGGAAAACAAAATCGCCGAACTTGAGGAAAAACCACTTTCGTATTTCGGATCTCAAAAAAACAAACGGGTACGCATTGGCTATTACCGCTACCGGCTGGAGGACTTAAATGCGGACCCGGAAAAATACTTCAGCCAGCCCTCCAGATTTGAGGGCAATGTTAAAAAGACCGAATAGAAGTAGTTTCAAACCCCCATCTAACAACAAATTTTCTTTTACCTATCGCAAATCATATACTTGATATTCTTCATGATCGCACAGGCGCACGCCGTCCAGGTTTGGTGACCGCAGCAAGAAAATTCTCTGTGCCCACGTGCACTGAAAACCCCATATGCGTGCGGTCGGACCACCTGACATTCTGATATTTTCCCCAAGGGTTTTGAAAATAATTCTAAAGTTAACTATAATTTATACCGATACGATTATTCGTTAAGTTTATTTAACCGTGAGCGAACATCAATTCATTCGGAGACAAGGAGGACAGTTTGATGAAAAAAAAGGTTGCTTTTTCAGGTGTCATCGTGTGGCTTATTTCGCTGTGCCTGCTGATTCCGGCTGCCGGGGCCCAAGAAGCTAACAAGGTTCAAATCGTTGCGGCTGCCATCTGCAAAGATGTTGTCGAGCGGGAGGCGGTTGACGTCGGTACGCAATTTCCAAATTCGGTTTCCCGGCTGTATTGCTTTACAAAAGCAGTGAGTACCGAAATTCCCAGCGAAATTGTACACGTTTGGAGTTACGGCGATGTCGAACGCGCCCGGGTTTCTCTGGTGGTCAGGGCCGCCACCTGGCGAACCTACAGCTCCAAAGCCATTCAATCTCATGAAATCGGCCCATGGCGCGTGGATGTCCTGGACACATCGGGGAATCTTTTGGAAACGATTAATTTCGAAATAACCCAGTAAACCTAAAATGAAAACAGATTCTGCGGAGTCGCGTTTTTATCGCAAAGCCACCTCCGGTTTCCCATGGAGGTGGCTTTTATTTAAATTGAAACCATCGAAATTTTAAAAAGCCAAAAGTAAATTATTATTTAATATAATATCAAATACATAAATGATTGAGAGTCTGGTAAAATTGATATTGAGCATTTTTTTTGATAAGCTGATAAAATAAAATTTATTTCCGAAAATTGCCGTCTAATAACCCCATTTGACCCGGTCACGTTGCCCTCATTTCCTGTTATACCCATACTTCTAAATGGAGGGTTTTATGACATTTGCCAATATGTTGAATATAACGAGCAGTCCGGCATTATCCGTATTAATATGGATCATATTGTTTCTGCTGGCCCTTTATTTTGCCCGCCGGCCATTTCACCGGGCGGTGATGTCTTTTGGCAAAATCATCCGAAACGCCATGCGCTTTACGGCGGCCTCCGTCCTGTCGGCGGAGAAACGACTCGTGATGCGTAACCGGGAAGTGATGATGGCGGCCGGTCTGGAAAATGCCGAACGGATCGTTGAAAGGGAATTTGACCGCATCAGCGCTGCCG